>CAYMLM010000025.1:6645-19814 GCA_964391385.1 uncultured Papillibacter sp. | reverse complement strand
TGCAGTATTTGCTGGCGGACGTTTCGCTGCAGGGGGCCAGCCAGATGGTGCCGTCCTCGCCCGTTTCCTTGTCCTTCTCGATCGCGACGAGGGTATACTCGCTGCTTGCGAGCTCGGGCGTGAGCTCTGTCTCGTAGCCGTCGTTGGCGATGGCTTTGACGGAAGACGGCGACTCGATGCCGCAGGCTTTCAGCACGTCGATGAGCTTGTAGCCGGTGTAGGTTGACTCGGACGTCTCGCCGTTCTTGTTTTCGACGACCACGGTGACCTTGTAGATGGACAGACCGGCGAGGGTGTCGTTTGTGACCTCCGTGCCGTTTATCAGGAAGGAATACGGCTGAAACTCGACCTTGTCCGTCTTGTCCTGCATTTCGGGCAGCTCTCCGGTGAGAGCGGGCGCGCTGCCGGCGTCTCCGGAGGGAGCGGGAGCGGCGCTGACGTCGGGCGCGCCCTCCTGGGTGTTCACAAGGATCGATACGCAGTTTTTCAGGTAATCGCCCGTCGTCTGGGAGGTGCAGGGCGCGAGCCACGGCCCGGCTCCGAAGGGCTCGCCGTCCCGCGTCATGGCCAGCAGCGTCGTGGGAGCCAGCACGCTGTCCCCGGTAATGGTGACGGCGTAACCGTCGTCGGCGGTCGCCTCAAGCCAGACATAGGCGTCCGTCAGCCCGGCGGCCGCGAGAATGTCGCTGAGCGCGAAGCCGACGAAAGTGACGGTGGATTCCGTGCCGGCACTGTTGATGCTGGTCGCCTGCACCGAGTACATCGGGTAGGCCGCCATGGCGGCCTGATCGACGGCAACGCCGTTGACGGTGACGGTGAAGGCGGGAATCGTGACGCCCTTGACCTCTTCGGCCACCGGTCCGGCCGGGACGGAGGGCGCGGCCGAGGTTTCAGCCGGGGGCGCGGCCGAGGGCTCGGCGGAGGGCGTTGTATCCTGCTGCTTCGCGCAGGCTGCGAGGGTGAAAACGAGTAAGAGCGCGAGAAGGATTGACAGTGTTTTTTTCATTTTTAAATTTCGTTCCTTTCTTTTCCTGATTGCTGTTTCCTATTAGTTAAATCTTCTTTTGAAGAGTTGACTCACAGATTCGGATAGACGCAGACCTGCCGGCCGAACGCCTCGATATACTGAAGCGACAGGTCGGAACCATAGACGCTTCTAAGCGTTTCCTCCGTCAGGATTTCGCCGGTCCTGCCGGAACGGACGCGGCCCCCGTCGTCAAAAATGGCGGCTCGCCCGCCGAGGAGCAGGGCGTGGTCCGGGTTGTGCGTTGTGATGACGACCGCGAAGCCCTTGTCGGCAAACCGCTTGACGATCCTCAGGACCTTGATCTGGTTGCCGAAATCGAGGTGCGCGGTGGGCTCGTCAAACAGGACCACGCGCGGGCGCATGACGATGGCGCGCGCGATGATCGCCTGCTGCTGCTCGCCGCCCGAAAGCTGCGTATAGGGACGGCCGGACAGGTGTCCGATGCCCAGTTCCCCGAGAACCTCGTCGGCGGCCCTGCGCTCCCTCGCGCCGGGCCTTGAAAACAGGCCGATCCGCGCAGCGAACCCCATCTGTACGAAATCGGTCACCGTGTGCTCGAAAGCGGGCGCGTGGCTTTGCGGCACGTACCCGACCTCGGAGGCGATCTCCCGCTCCGTCATGTCGCGCAGGCTTCTGCCCGCGAGGCGGATCTCGCCGCTCTGCGGTTGTTTGAGCCCAAGCAGGCAGTGAAGGAGCGTGGACTTGCCGGCCCCGTTTCGCCCGAGAATCGTGAGCGCGTCGCCCTCGCGGATGTCAAGGCTGACGTCGTCGAGCACCTTGCGGCCGAGCGACGGGTAGGTAAACGATATGTTCCGGACGCTGTACAGCACGCTCATGTCAGCACTCTCCTCTGACGGATCAGCAGCCAACAGTAAAACGGCGCGCCGATGACGCCGGTCAGTATGCTCACGGGCATCTCCTCGATCCCGACGGTGCGGGTGAGCGTATCGACGATCAGCATGAAAAGTCCGCCGACCAGGCCGCAAAGCGGCACGAGGCGCCGGTTGGACGGGCCGACGAGCAGCCGGCCGAAGTGCGGGATGACAAGCCCGACCCAGCTGATCGTACCGGCCACGCAGACGGCGCCGGCGGTCAGGAGCGTTGCGCAGGCGATCGACAGGCCGCGCACAAGCCGGACGTTGGCACCGAGCGCGCGCGCTTCGTCCTCGCCCAGGGACAGCACGTCGATCCACCATGACAGGAGGATGATGAGCACGGCCGGTATCAGGACGACCGGCAGAATGATCAGCACGTCCGACAGCTTGATATACGAAAAGCTGCCCATCGTCCAGTAGGTTATGGAGGCCAGCTGCGTGTTGGGATCGGCGATATACTTGATAAAGCCGAAAACGGACGACAGAGCGGAGCCGACAATGATGCCCGACAGAACAAGCATGATATTGGAGCGGTTGCGGATGAGCGCTGGGATGCTGACCGTCAGAAGCACGGCGATAATTCCTCCGACAAAGGCAAACAGGGAAATCAGCGCCGTCGACAGCGACAGCAGGATCGCCGCCGCCGCGCCGATGCTCGCGCCGCTCGAGACGCCGAGAAATTCGGGCGATACGAGCGGGTTTTTAAAGATCCCCTGGTACGCCGCGCCCGACATGGAGAGGGCCGCGCCGACGATGACGGAGGCCAGGATGCGCGGCACGCGCAGGCCCATGACGACGTTTTGCGTCATGTCCGGCAGCCCGCTCGGAAGACCGAGCAGGCGATGCCAGAGAATGCTGAAGCTCTCGGCCGGCGATACGGGATATTTGCCGACGCAGACCGCCAGAACGATCCCGCCCAGAAGAAGACACAGGACAATGAGATCGATGAGGACCGTATTGAGTTTTTTTATGTCACGGGTGTTTTTTTCCATGGTCAGCCATTCAAATTGTATCCAAGATAATCGGCCTCAAACGTCCTGCCGAACATAAAGGTATAGTATTCGTCGATCTGGGCCTGAAGCGCCTCGGCCGGGAAATAATCGGGGTACATCCGCCGCAGCATATACATCGTGCCGAGCACGCAGCTGATGCCGGGCATGTCCCACCCGTCGTACGCCGCGGGGATGCGGTAGACCTCGCCGCTTTCGACGGCCGCCACGGCGCTCCACGCGGGGTCCGCGTACAGCCCGTCCACCGTGTAATCGAGCGCGGTCGAGCCGGTGCAGAACAGAAACTCGGGATCCCACTCGAATATGGTCTCCACGCCGACGTTGATCCAGTTGTGGTCTTTGCCGACGCCGTCCGCGACGCAGATGCCGCCCGCCTTTTCGATCATCCAGGACTGGAGCATGTCGCCGCCGGCGACGCGCCCCAGCTCGCCGCCCATGACGAGAGCGCCGACGCGCCGGTCCTCGGGGATCGTCTCGACGATGGAATCGATGTACGCGAATTTGCCGTCCATCCATGCACAGACCTCGGCCGCCCTGTCCGACGCGCCGAAATATTCTCCCAGCATCGTCAGTGTATATTTGATGTCGTCCAGGTTCTCGGCCGTGATGCACAGCACGTCGATGCCGAGAGCCGATACGGCCTCGACCGTTTCGGGGTCGTTGGAGCGGTGTATGAGCACGACCGGCGCGAGCTTTGCCAGCGCTTCAAGGTCGACGATGCCCCGGCCGACGCTGCCGGCTTCCGAGAGCGCCTGGACGCTGTCCGTCCAGAACCTGGACTTGACATTGATCGCCTTGACCCTGTCGGAAAGCCCCAGCGCCACGATAAAGGGCACCGAAACGGCATAGACGGAGGCGATCGCCGTTTCCGTATTGTTGTCGGGAACCGCGAGCACCGCACCCGCGCCGTCCGTAACCGTCTTCCCTGAGACGGCGGCGGGCGAATCCGTTTTCGCGTCGCAGGCGCACAGGGACAGCGCGAGGGCAAACGCAAGAACGAGAGAAACTGTTTTCTTCATAATAACACCCATCATGAATCCCCGCTGAAAATACCGGGATCGACCGCTATGTCGATCGCCCCGGAGCCCGGGACGGTGACGACGAGCTTTGTGACATATTTGACCGACGCGCCCTGATTCGTCTCGGCCACCACGCGCAGGGGACCGTCGGTATTTCCGGCCAGGCCCGTGTAGCCCTCGTGGCTTTCCGAATCCACGAGCGGGTATCCCTTGATCGCGTACGCGAGAATGAGCGTCTTGCGGTCGCCGTTTTCATCCTCGACGCCGTTTACGAGGCCGTCCATGTAAAACACGCTCAGCAGATCGTTTTTGTAGCCGTCGGAGGCGTAGGCCGTGACGGAGACGGGATTGCCGATGCCGTCGACGTCCCCGGCGATCAGCTCGATAAATTTCCAGATGTCGATACCCTCGCATTCGCCGAGCTCGAGCACCGAGTAGGTGTCGCGGACGATGATGCCCTTGAGCGACTCCAGCTGCCTTAAGGTGAAGACCTGGGACCACTCGCTGTCGTCGTTTTTAACGGTGAACGTGAATTCAGTGTCCAGAAACTCGGAGAACACGTCGCTCATGGCGTGCCCCCACGTGTCGATGTCGTTGGCGGTAACCTCGATCGCAACGACGTCTTTCACGCACAGCCCGGCATTGGCCGCATCGGCCGACGCCTGCGGCATGACGAGCCTCAGCGGCCCGCCGGCGTTGCCGTACGCCGCGTCGTAGCCCGGTGCGTCCTCGTCCGGCACGAGCGGCCGGCCGTCCATCGTTTCGCCGCCGGGTATGCCGGAGCCGTAAGCCAGGATCGCGCCCAGAGCCGTCTGGCCTCCCGATATATGATTGACGAAGTTTTGCTTTTTTAGCTGGGATAGCGGGAAGGTGACGCTGGTCCCGTCGCCGGCGTAGACGATGACGTCGCCCGCGTTGTTTTTGATGCCGATATCCGTGAAGAGCTCATAGACCGAAACGCCGCGGTAGCGGGCTTCGTACGGCTCGCCGCCGTCGTCGAGCATGCTGTAGTCCCGGGTCACCGCGCGCGTCTGCATACTCTCGAGCTCAGAGACGCCGTATGTTTTCTCGTCGTAAAGGCCCTCGCCGTAGATCCGCACGGTATCGCCGGCGTAATCGGCATACGGCGCGGAGGTATGCGCGTACGCGTCCGGCTCCAGATCGACCGTAATGCGCTTGACATTCATAACGGACAGCGCCGTGCACGTTTGGGGATCGGAGCTGGGGATGATGACGGCGAGCGGCCCGCCGCGGTTGTCCACCGTGTAGGTGGCCGGGTCGGCGTCGATATACGGCTGGAGCTCGTATTCGGCCACGTAGCCCTCGCTCCCCGCGGCCGGGACCATGGGCGAGCCGTTTTTGGCAAAGGCCAGCAGCGCGGTCAGGCCGTCGCGGCCCATCGACACGTTGTATCCCTCGGCAAACAGCTCGGCCAACGAAACGGTCAGCTCGTTTGTGCCGTCGGAAAAGGTGACGGTCCCGTTCGTCCCCGGCAGCCCGAGCGCATCCATGAGCAGGTACTCGAGCCCGACGCCCTCGTAGATTGACGTGACGGGCGCGCCGTCCTCGATCACCTCATAGGAATCCTTGACGCGGGCCTCCCGGATCGTGTTGCCCTCCACGCCTTCGCCGTAAAGGATGTCCTCGATCCCGCCCACGGTCAGGAACGTATCGGTCAGCGTGCTGCCGAGCTCGTCGTAGACCTTTATTGCCAGCCGGTCGTCCGACAGCGCGCGCTGCGAGGCATCGTCCGTGTATTTGTGCGTGTTGTAATAAACGTCGTTGCCCACGATCACATCGCTTAAGTACTGCACCTGATAAGATCCGTTTGCGTGGTTGTACTGCGTCTTGCCGAACACGACCCGCATCGGGCCGCCGTTATTGGCAAGGCCGGACAGGTAGCCGTCGTCGCTCTTTCCGATTGTGTACGGGTAATTGTTGACGCCGTACGCCAGCAGCACGGGGTAGCCGGTGCCGACGAGATCCGCGTTGGTGGGTTTGTAGCTGCCGTCGCCCATGTCCGCCGCGTTTTTCTGATAGAACCCGAAGGCGTCGGGGTAGGACAGCATGTCGACCGAGAAGCTCTCGGTCGAGGCCACGCCGTCGGCAGCCCGGAAGCTGACGAGAGTGGTCCTGGCCGCAGCCGTGCCCATCTCCCCGGCGCTGTCCATGCCGAGGTACAGCAGAAGCTTGTACAGGTCGAGGCCCTCGTATTCATTCACATACCAGTAAGTAGTGTTGGCAAGGCTGTAGTAGTCGGCGTAGCCGATGCCGCCCTCCACGGGCCTGCCGTCCCCGCCGTATTTGACGAGCGCCTCCAGCTGTTCCACGGTGAAGTCCAGCTCATGCCCCAGCGCGTCGCCCCTGAAGGAGATGATATAGTCGGTGAGCCTGGAGGCGCCGTAAGCCTCCGCGCCGGTCCCGCCGTGCTTGAAGCCGGGCTCCGTTTCCTCCCGGACATAGACGTACGCCACATTGGAAAAGGCGTCGTAATCCCGGTTGTCGCCGTAATCCTCCAGGTCGTAGACGAGCCGCAGGCAGCCGTCGTCATTTTCGAGCTCGTCGACATAGCCGAGCGAGTGCTCCGACTCGTTGGCGGCGTCGAAGACGAAGGGGGCGGCGAGCGACCCGTCCTTCGTGCCCTTGCCGTATGCCAGAAGAATGGGGCGTCCGTCCGAGGAGGCCCGAAAAACCTCGTCGAGCGCAAGCGTGGCGATCGTTTCGCGGTTGCAGTTTTTAAGATCCACAAGATACGCCGTATCCGTGAGGATGATGCCGTTGTCGCCGTCGACCATCTCCCGGAGCATGTAGGCCAGGTCGACGCCCTCGTATATGTATTTGCCGGACCGATCGGAGTAAAATCCACGGAACAGGCCCTCGGTCCTGTTCTCGAGCTCGCGAATGGAAAGCGGGATGCTCGAGACGACGCCCGGCCCCTCCACGGTCAGCGTGGCGCTCGTTATGGCGTCGACGTTGTACGGCAGGACCGCGTCGTCCGTGACGCCCCCGTTGTTGATGTGCTTATAGACGCTCGCGGCATAATCCACATCGGAGATGTCAGGCTCGGGTGATCCGGCGCATGCCGCAGCCAGTGCCAGCGTCAGAACCGCAAGAACGATCAATAACTTCTTTTTCATGAGTAGCCTCCAATGAAACCGGCGCGTCCAACAGAAAATCCGTACAAAAAAGCCCGCCTCTGAAATACATAGACACAAGACCGCCGCGCAAACAGCGGTCGGCACGGATGCTGAAGCATCTGTGCCGTCTGTCGTCCGATCTCAGAGAGAGGCTCGTCCACCGCTCCCGTGCGATTTTTAACAAGCGTTTTCCGCCGTTTTTTCCGGTATTACGACGAAATGACGCATTCGGTATAATTTAATATGAATCGCATATTTTTGTCAAGTGCCGGCGTCTGCCGTAAACGCCGCCGGCTTTCCCGGCGCGTCCCGAAAAAGGGGAGTGTCTCACCCGATTTCCGAGACACTCCCTTTGTATTTAGCCGCTGCTGAGGTTTTCTCAAAACCGTTTGATTTCGCCTTTTAAAGTCGCCTTCAGAGAGTATCTGCTGTTTTTCAGCTTATGTATCGTTATTAAAAAAACCCCCAGGCCTCTGCATCCCGCCAGGGCGAAAACCCCCGAATCGTTTTCTTGTATTTGGTCCGGAAAAGTGGAATGCTGCGGATGGCCCAGTTCGAAATGGGCGGAAATAGCGTTTTCAACGGCTTTCAGATCAAGTTGATTGATTTGCGTTTTGAGAATCAATTTGACATCCTCCAGTGGAGAAACTCCGTAAAGAATCGCAGAAGCGTTTACGATAATACCATTCTTTCAAGAAGAAATCAAACAATATTGTTAATTATTTATCACAATACGCGGAGAGCATAAAAATCTACGGTTACAACCGCGCGCCTGAAGCTAAACGTTCTGCTTGGGCGGCGCATCCAAGCCGTCAAAAGACGCCGTCTCGAAAGATAGGGCGGCCGTATGATTTAACAGGCTGATTTTTCCATGCGTCCGTTTAGATGTAAATTTGCAGTTTTGCATTCATGCGGCGCGCTTTTATGTCGATTTTCTATATGAAGCTGACCGGTTCGGCTCTTCGGATCAGGCGCTCCTCCAGATCGCGCTTGTGAAACAGGAAGCCCTCGTCCTCGAAATATTTGGCCTGAGACGGGCACTTTTTGACGCAGGCGCCGCATTTGATACAGATACCGGCGAGCTCCCTGACGTTGTCGGAGCGGATCGAGCCCATTGGGCAGACTTCGGCGCAAATCAGGCAATTCGTGCAGCTGTCCTTCGTCAGAGGCTTTACTTTCCGGATGTCGATGGGGTTTCCCATGCGGTCGCGGGGCTGGAAGTAACCCCGGTACGGCGCCGGCGTCCCTTCGACATGTATGGGCCCGCAGCCGGTATCGGCCGCAAGGCCGACTTTCCGGGAGACTTCGTCCGCGAACAGCCCGGCAAATTCCAGATCGGCCGCATCCGGCCGCCCCGTTGCCAGGTCATATGAAAAGGCGTGTTCGCCCACAAAGGCGGCCGCTGCAATCGTGCGCAGCCCGCCCTGCTCCAGGATATCCCTGAGCTCGATCAGGGCATCGTCATAATCCCTGTTGCCGAAAAGCACGACCGGAACGGCCGCCGCTCCGTTGCCCTCGATACAGGCCAGATACTTCAGCAGAACGTTCGGCACGCGCCCCGCGTACACGGGCGTTCCAAATATGACAAGCTCCTCCGGGCCAAACCTTAAAATTCCTGCTCTTGCGTCCGGCAGCGTGAAATCCATGACGCCGGATTCTGCGCCCAGCGTTTTGGCAATTGTACCAGCGATCGTTTCAATCACCTTTTTTGTGGTTCCCGTGGCGCTGAAGTAAACGGCCCATACCTTTTTAACTGTCATAATTGCTCCCCTTGTCTGAGTTTTTCGCAGCGATATGCGCGGACAGAAACATGAACTCATTGTAACATCAAGTTCTCAAAATACAATCCTATGTTTTCAACCTCCGATTGAGTACCGTCAGATGTGAATGCCTCAAGTGGAGACAAATCAAATCCGTCATTTTGTTTAATTTTGGGCTTACAAATAATTCGTTATTGCATGCGCAATAACTACGTATAAAATATAATAAGAAATTAATAATATCAACAATTTTTTGTATTACTACTTGATTAATTATGATTAATACATTTTTTTTAGCTGAAATGCTTGACGTATTTCTGAGTTTTGATTATTATAAGTCCAACATTATTGTTTTAAGTGAATGAGATTGTGAAAAAATAAACAAAATAACATCGGGGTTTTCATATTTTTTCGTGCGCAAGCCGGCCCGTTTCCAGGTATAGTTATGTACATATACTATTTTTGGATGGCTCTGGACTGTAAATACTTGTGCAAGATGACGACTGCAGCGCGGCCGCCTGCCAGATGGCATGTGATTTGAAGGGTAAAAGCATGAGCTTTAACCGATAAAACCAAGAAATTAAGAAAAGGATATGACACAGTAATGGATTTTAAGTTTACGCCTGAAGAGCAGGACATCATTTCAATGCTGCATGACTTCTGCATCAAGGAAGTTCAGCCGATCGCCGCGGAGCTGGACGAACAGGAACGTTATCCGACGGAGACGGTGAACATGCTCGGCGAGATGGGCATGATGGGCATCCCGTTCCCGGAGGAATACGGCGGGTGCGGGCTCAGCTATGTCACATACATAGCGGCCTGTGAGGAGCTTGCCAAGTACTGCGCGAGCACGAGCGTCACGCTTTCCGCACATTGCTCCCTGTGCTGCTGGCCCATCAGCGAATTCGGCACCGACGAGCAGAAGAAGAAATACCTCGTTCCGCTCATGAGCGGCGAGCATATCGGCGCGTTCGGGCTGACGGAGCCGAGCGCGGGGACCGACGCCGCCATGCAGAAGACGACGGCTGTCGACAAGGGCGATCACTGGCTCATCAACGGCACCAAGAACTTCATCACCAACGCCGGCGTTGCCGATACCTTCGTTGTTTTCGCGATGACCGACAAGGACAAGGGAAACAAGGGCATTTCCGCCTTCATTGTTGAAAAGGATTTCCCGGGCTTCAGCCTCGGCACGCACGAGAAGAAGATGGGTATCCGCGCGTCCTCCACCTGCGAGCTCATTTTCGAGGACATGATCGTTCCGAAGGAGAATTTGCTCGGCGAACTGAACAAAGGCTTTAAGATCGCGATGATGACGCTGGACGGCGGCCGTATAGGCATCGCGGCGCAGGCGCTCGGCATCGCGGAAGGCGCGATCGAGGAGTGCATCAAGTACGTCACGCAGCGCATCCAGTTCGGCCAGCGCCTCAGCCAGTTCCAGAACACGCAGTTCCAGCTGGCCGACATGCAGACAAAGGTCGAGGCTTCCCGCCTGCTGATCTACCGCGCGGCCCAGGCCAAGCAGGACCACGAGCCGTACAGCGACCTGGCCGCGATGGCCAAGCTGTTTGCGTCCGAGACGGCCAGCGACGTCACGCGCCGCTGCCTGCAGCTCATCGGCGGATACGGCTACACGCGCGATTACCCGTTTGAACGTTTCATGCGCGACGCGAAGATCACCGAGATCTACGAGGGCACGAGCGAAGTCCAGAGGATGGTCATCTCCAGTCATATGGGCGTCAAGTAAAAGACGTTTCAATATCGGCGCCCCGTCTCCATCCGGACGGGGCGCGGATTGCTTATCATATGGCGTTTCATTGTCCGACCGGAGCGCTGAAAATTGAAAACGGAAGTGAGTTTATGAGTAAGATCAAAAGCCTTGAGGAAGTTCTGGAAAAATTTCAAGACAACCAGGTCATCATGATCGGGGGGTTTCTGGCCGCCGGGACGCCGGAAGCGCTCGTGGAAGGCCTGCTGAACAAGGGCGTCCGCGGCCTGACCGTCATAGGAAACGACACCAGCTTCCCCGACAGGGGCATCGGCAGGCTCATTGTGAGCAAGCAAATCAAAAAGGCGATCGTATCCCATATCGGCACGAACAAAGAGACCGGCCGACAGATGACAGCCGGCGAAACCGAGGTCGAGCTCGTCCCGCAGGGCACCCTGGCGGAGAGAATCCGGTCGGCGGGCGCGGGACTGGGCGGCTTTCTGACGCCGACCGGCGTCGGGACCATTGTCGAGGAAGGCAAACAGAAACTGGACATTGACGGCAGGTCTTATCTGCTGGAGCTGCCGCTTCGCGCCGATATCGCGCTGTTGAAAGCATGGAAGGCGGACAAGAGCGGCAACCTGGTTTACAGGAGGGCGGCCCGCAATTTCAATCCTCTGATGGCCATGGCCGCGGACCTTGTCATCGTTGAAGCCGAAGAGATCGTCGAGGTCGGCGAGCTGAATCCGGACGAGGTCGTCACTCCCGGGCCGCTTGTCGATATCATCGTGAAGGCTTAGAGGAGGGAAATAAAATGGCTGATATTCGCGAACGCATCGTTAAGAGAGTCGCCGGTTTCTTCAAGGACGGCGATCTTGTCAACCTCGGGATCGGCATGCCGACGATGGTGGCAAACTTTATTCCCGACGGCATAAATATCCTGCTGCAATCTGAAAACGGCTTTACAGGCATAGGCCCCAGCCCGGAAGCGGGCATGGAGGATAAGGATACGGTCAACGCCGGCGGCGCGCCGGTAACGATCCTGCCCGGCGGCGCCTGCTTTGACAGCGCCATGAGCTTTGCCCTCATCCGGGGCGGGCATGTGGATGCGACCGTCCTGGGCGCGCTGGAGGTCGACGAAAAAGGGAACCTCGCCAACTGGGTCGTACCCGGAAAGCTGGTGCCCGGCATGGGCGGGGCGATGGACCTCGTGACCGGCGCCAAAACGGTGATCATCGCCATGGAGCATACGACGAAGGACGGAGCGCCGAAAATACTCAAGAGCTGTTCGCTGCCCCTGACGGCCGTGAACGCGGTGGACTTTATCGTCACCGAGCTCGGCGTCATGGAGATGACGAAGGAGGGGATCGTCCTCCGGGAGCTGGCCGAGGGCGTTACGGCGGAGGAGATCCAGTCCAAGACCGAGGCCACGCTCATCATCCCCGAACACGTGGGGACGATGTAACGGCAGCCCGCGCGATCGCTCGTTACCAAGTTTTTCAGATGCCTCCTGCCATCGGCAGGGGGCATTTTCAGCATCATGGAAGCAACGTATAAAAATCTCGTTTACAATAACAACCCGCGTCTGGTATATTAGTTCATAATATCTCAGGCACGTTGAAAGAGACGCAGCATATGTCGAAGGAAAAATGGGTTACAAAAGATTATGTCATAGCGTGGATTTCCAGCTTTCTCGTCGCGATGAATTTCATCCTCTTCATGGTGACGACCTCGGGCTACGCCATCCGCGCTTTCGGCGTCTCCTCCGCGCTGGCCGGCTTTTCCGCCAGCAGCTTCGTTCTGTCTGCGATTTTATCGAGGATCGTCGTAGGAAGGATCATCTTTCGCGTCGGCTGTATCCGCGTTTTAACCATCGGGCTGGCTGCGTCGGCCGTTGTTACGGCGGGGTATTTGCTGACGAGCGGCATCGGCCTTCTGATTGCCGTGCGGGTCGTCCACGGACTCTGTGTCGGCGTTGCCAGCACAGCCATATTCACGGTGGGGTCCGTGCTCATCCCGAAGAATAAAAGCGGCGTCGGCATGGGATATTTCAGTCTGAGCACAACGCTTTCAACGGCGGCGGGGCCCTTTCTGGCCGCCATGCTGACGCGCGGGGGAGAGTATACGTCTTTATTTGTCTTAACGGTTGTCCTTGCGGCGCTCAACATTTGTCTCATCCCGCTCATCAGGCTCGACAGGGCCTGCGTCCCAGAGCCGGGGGAAGTGGCAAAGCCGCCGAAGGGGCTTGCCGGCATCATCGACACCAACATATTGCCGGTGGCGCTCGTTTGCGGCCTGGCTTATGCCACGTACGGCTTTATTGTCGGTTTCCTGTCCGTTTCGTCAAAGGGCACCGGCCTTGAAAACGCCGCCGCTTATTTTTTCATCTTTTACGCCGCCGGCATCCTTTTTACCCGGCCTTTGACGGGGCGCGTTTTTGACCGGCGCGGCGAAAACCCGATGATGTACGCCGGGCTTGCGATCTTTTCGGCCGGAATGCTTTTGACAGGCATTGCCCAAACCGGCGCGATGCTTCTGGCCGCCGCCTTCCTGGTCGGCGCGGGCATAGGAGCCGTCATGTCCGTCACGCTCTCCATCGGCGTCAAGTACGCCGCGCCGGAGCGCCTGGGCAT
>CAYMLM010000025.1:0-6635 GCA_964391385.1 uncultured Papillibacter sp. | reverse complement strand
CTCTTTCCCTATACGACGCTCTTCCGATCTGGCATGGCCAATTCCACCTTCTATATCTTCCTGGACGCGGGACTGACCGTGGGGCCCGTCGTCGGCGGATTCCTGGCCCCGCATATCGGTTACGCCGGCACATACGTGCTCGGCATGCCCGTGGCGCTCGGCGGGATCCTGCTCTACTACCTCATTCACGGCAGACGCCACAGTCATGCGTATTTAGTAAAGACGGCCGACAAATAAGAGGAGAACGAAACATGACGAATTCGATCCTGGACAAGTTTAAAAAGGGACAAAAAACGATCGGGACCATGACGCATATGCGCAGCTCGACCGCCGTCGAGTGCCTCGGTCATACAGGGCTTGACTTTGTCGTGATCGATCTGGAGCACAGTCCCGTGACGTCCGAAGGCGCGGATGCTTACATCCTGGCTGCCGGAAGCGCGGGGCTTGCGCCGCTTGTCCGGGTTGACGGGATCTCCAGGAGCGCGGTTCTAAAAATGCTGGACGCTGGGGCGCAGGCCGTCATTGTGCCCTGCGTGGAGACTGTGGACCAGGCGGCCGAGCTGGTGGGTTACGCCAAATTCGCTCCGCTCGGCGCCCGCGGATTCTGTCCCACAAGGGACGGCGGATGGGGCCGCGCGGCGCACGCAGCCGGCGGGCCGGAGGAGTACATGCGGGCAAGCAACTCTGAGACGCTGCTGATCCTCCAGTGCGAAACGGCGGGCTGCCTGGAAAGCATTGAGACCATCACGTCCGTGGAAGGCGTCGACGGTATACTGATCGGGCCGTACGACCTGTCTATCGCTCTGGGAAAGCCCGCGCAATTCCACGACCCGGAGCTCCAAAAGGCATTTCGGCGCATTCTCGGCGCCTGCAAAACCGCGGGGAAAATGTGTATGATTTATGCCGGGAATGCCGCCGCCGCGAAGGATTATTTAGAGCAGGGGTTCGACAGCGTCATCGCGGGCCTCGACACGGACATCTATATAAGCGCCTATTGCGAAATCGTCAGAAAAAGCATGCACTAAATGCGGGGGATTCGTCAGCAACCTTCATCGGTCCTGAAACACACCGCCGCGCGGCAGTGTTTTTCACCGAATCGAAAATCCGGTAGTGCACAGGACGTTTTTTAATGGTATAATGACAAAAAATCAACGGGGAGATCAATATGACAGACTTAAAAGGTAAAACCGCATTTGTGACGGGCGGAGCCAGCGGCCTGGGGCTGGGCATCGCCAAGGCCTGCGCAAAAGAGGGCATGAACATCGTCATCGCCGATTTCCGGCAGGAGGGCCTTGATGCCGCGCTGCCGATTTTCCGGGAGAACGGCTGGCCTGTGCACGGGATCAGGCTAGACGTCACCGACCGCGAAGCGTTCGCGCGGGCGGCCGACGAAGCGGAGGCCGTCTTTGGTAAGCTCCACGTGCTCGTCAACAACGCCGGCATCGGACACGTCGACGGAAAGATCTGGGAGACCAGCTATGAGGACATGGACTTTTTCATCAATATCAATTACAAGGCCATTTTAAACGGTATCAAGACGATCGTGCCGCGCATCCTGAAGCACGGCGAGGGTGGGCATGTCGTCAGCACGTCGTCCAAGAACGGCCTGATCCCGCTGCCGGGGATGGTGCTGTACAACTCGACGAAACGCGCCGTCATGGCGATCATGGAGACGCTGGCCATTGACCTGGAGGGTACGGGCGTCGGCGCGAGCGTGTTCTGCCCCGGGCCGTTCGAGACGAACCTGAACAAAACGACAGACGCCCTGCGCGAGAAGCATCTGGGCTCGGCGTTTGCCCCGTTCGACCCGTCCGTGTTCCCGAAGCGGGAATTCAAGAAAAGCGATATGGAGCGGCTCATCCGGAATCCCGACGAAGCCGGGGAGCGCGTCGTGCGCGGGATCAAGCGCGGCGACCTGTTTATCCTGACGCACTCTGAGTGGAAGCCGGGCTGGGAGGCCCATGCGGCGGCCGTCACGCGGGCGTTCCCGGACGAGGCGCCGAGCGGGGAGTTCATGAGGATGTTCAGCATGCAGGTGGCAAATCCGATCTATGACAAGCAGACCCAGGTGCCCGCCTACAAAAAAGACACGGAATAGAGATAAACACGCTGAAATCGTAAACTGACCCTGATATGAAACGAATCACCCTTCGCAGGGTGATTCGTTTATATCAGGCAAGGCCGGAACAGACGGGTCTGTCCGGCGCGCTTGCGCCGCCTTTTCCCTGACGGCGCGGATCTCCGCGCCGGTGCGCTCATAATACGGGAGAAACAGGCGGAAGTAACCTTTTGTATGCCCACCCACGTAGACGGACGGGACATCGGGATCCTCGGCCAGCCGCTCGAACGGGTATTCCCCGTTGACGCGCCAGGCGTTGAGGATGCCCGGCCGGACGGCGTCCCGCGGGCAGCGGAACGCGCAGCCCATGCACATCGTGCAGCGGCGTCCGAAGCGCGGCCGTCCGTCCGCCAGGCGGATGTTCTGCGCGGGGCACCTCCGGACGCACAGCCCGCACCCGGTGCAGCGGTCTTTTTTGACGTGGATGAGCGGCCCGTTGAGCCACGCGCCGAACCATTGCAGCCGGAACAAAAACATTCCCAAAACGTGCCGGGGGCGATAGCGGAGCGCCTGAGCGTTCCCGCTCGCGATGAAGCCGGCGATGACCCCGGCCATATCGCTCGTGTGAAGATACATCTGCTTGGCCAGCGCGTCGTCATACCTGAAGACGATATTGTAGGGCATCAGCAGATGCGTGTCCGACATGGGAACAAAGCCCTTCCGGCGCAGGATGCGCGCGAGCGCCCAGCTCGACGCGCCGTTGGCTCCGAACGGCTCTCCGGACGTTTTGAAGATATAGGCCGGCATCCTGTCGACAGTCGGCAGCGTCTTTATAAAATTGAGAAAAAACCGGGGCGTATTGAACGCGTGGATCGGGTACCCGAAGAGGGCCAGGTCGAACGCGTTCGGGTCCGGGGCGGAAGCCAGCGGCACGCGCGCTTCCCACACGGCAGCTTCGAACCCGCGCGCGGACAGCGCCGCCGCGATCAGGTCGGCGGCGCGCCGGGTGTTCCCCGTCCCGGTGAACAGGTAGATGACGGCTCTTTTCATCAATAAGCCCTCGGTCTGAATGGGATAAGTCTGCTGTGGCCAGCTGCGTGTATTTGCATTAGGCTTGCGCATCACGCCGAGCCGTATCAGTCGACGGCCGCGGCTGTTTCCTTTTCCGCCTGCCTGGCGAGGTACCTGACTTTGCATGGCCGGATGATGAATCTCCTGACCGCGCCGACGCAAAGCACGATCAGAACCGAAAGGATAATGACCATGAGAGAGAAGAGGAGCATGTCCTTCCAGCTCATAGGGACGGCTTTAAACTTGGAGTCAAACCCGCCCGTATCCTGTAAAAACGCCTGCAGCGCCTTTGCCGCCGGTGAGTGAAGCGACAGCGCCATAAGCTTCATTTTGACGGCGCCGAGAAGCTTGAAGTAGACCATGATGAGATTGTAATGACAAAGGTACATCGCAAGGGTTATGCCGCCCAGCTTTCGCCAAAAGCGCCGGTTGAGCACCCGCGACAGCAGCGTCTGGTTCAGAAACGACAGCAGCACGATGATCAGTATGTAGACGAGCCTTCGGTAATTGTCCATCCCGACCGGCTGCCACAGCGTCAGGGCGAAGAACCTGTAGATTGAATAAATCTCCAGCAAAGACAAAACGGTCCGCCAGGCAAGGTTCAGCTTCTTCTTCGACAGATAGTCATAGAGGCTGAAGACCGACACGCCCAGAGCCATCTGCGCGACCGCCCTGACCATTCCGGCGTTTAAAAATCCCATTGCGATATCGTGGTCGAAGGCTACCGTCGCGTTGAGCGCGAAGTACACATAGAAAAGAACACCGATCGCCGGCGCGGCAAACATCATGAAATCATAATGCTTGTATAAGGCAAACGTGTAGATATATCCGGCGGCGATGAGCGCCGTCAAAAACCACATGGGGATGATCGGCGCGGCGGCTGCGTTGAACCCGAACGGCGTGCCGACCAGCAGCAGCCACTCCCATTCGGTATTCTGCAGCGCCAGCAGCCTCTGCGTGAACGTCGACGGCGCGGCGGGATAGACGAGAAATCCGAGCAGCACCACGACGATCAGGATGGGGTAAATCGCCTTGAGTTTTTTTCTGACAAAGTCAAGCGCCATGGCGTGCGCCTGCTTCGTCGTCACCGGCCCGCTCCCTCCGTCCAGGTCGCGCTTTGCCGACATCGCAATGAGAAAACCTGCGAGTACGAAAAAGAACTCAACCGCGCTGGTCCCCGATACCAGCAATTCCCTCTGCCTGAAAAAGATTTCCAGGTGATAGATACAAACCATCGCCGTGAAGATGAACCGCCAGAACTCGATGGTTGATACTCTGCCTGTTTTCGGCGGCGACAGGGTTTCCGATTGCAGGGTCACAATGAGATACCTCCTTTTTTTGGGCGCTTGGGCCACGTGAGCGACTACGCTTAAACCTCATCATAGCACAGTTTTTAGAGCATAAAAAGGACAATATTTCTCAGGGGACGTTCTGGGCGCGCAAATCATGTAGTTCTTGATTTTTTACCCTCACTGTTGTAAACTGGGCAAGGAATAACTGCGGAATTAGCAGGGAAAAGCTTAGGAAACGGGTTAAATTGGCAAACAGGATTAAATTACCAGACGGTACGTCTGAACCAAGACGATTTCCACGACAGATTTTCGTTGTGAGATGAATATTGAGGGCACGGCCGTCAGGGCCGCGAAAGGTCAGGGGGTGTGTTTTAAAGGCAAACGATGACAGCTGTCTTATTCATGAAATGGAGGAAGGTAAAAATGTTAAGAGGTAAACTAAGAAAACTGGCACCGCTTTTCGCTCTGATTCTGATTGTTGCAATGGCCATCACGGGCTGCGCCGGCAAAACGGAGCCGGCCGGCGAATCCCCCGCGGCTTCGGGCGAATCCCCGGCGGCTACCGGCGATTCAGGAGCGGCCGGCAAGTCCTACAATATAGGCGTCAATACCTGGGGTTCCGGCGTGCCGATCCTGGATGCTTTCGGAGACAACGCCGAATACGCCCTGAAGGCGCTCGGCAACACCACAATGCGCGCGAGCGACGACTTTACGCCCGATAAAGAGTCCGCCAATGTCCAGAACTTCTGTTCGGCCGGCGTGGACGGCATCGCCCTGCAGGCCGCCGGCGTGACGAACCTGCTGCAGATGGGCGACACCTGCCTGAGCGCAAAAGTCCCCTTCGTGCTGTTCACGTTCATCGGCGAGGAATCCGACCGCGCGAAGCTCCAGGAAAACAACCCCTACTATGTGGGCTGTATCGATGCCGACATGGTCACCGACGGCAAGGAAGTCGCCCAGATGGCGCTGGACGACGGCTGCAAGACGGCCGTCATCATCGGCGGGAATATCGGCGACAACAACATGGATCAGCGGTCCGACGGCTTCCGGGAAGCCTTTGAAGCCGGCGGCGGCACGATTCTGATGGAAGCCCGCTGCACCGACGCTTCCGAGTGCCCGACGAAAGCCGAAGACATGCTTTCGGCTTACAAGGATGCCGACTGCCTGTACGCGATGGTCGGCGACTATATCCCCGGTTCGCTAACCGCGATCGACAAGCTTGGCCTGAAAGGCAGCATCAACGTCTACATGTCCTGCGTCGACAAGACCTCGGCGGAGTACATCAAGGACGGCACCATCAAAGCGGGCAACGACGGCATTATGCTGGCCTCGCTGATCGCGCCGACGCTGCTTCAGAACTATCTCGACGGCCACCCGATCCTGGACGAAAACGGCAAAGCGCCTCACCTGCAGACGCACCCGTTCAAGGTCGACCAGTCGAACGTTGACGCGTATATGTCCGTATTCACCACGGAGGGCGTCCAGCCCGTCACCGAGCAAATGCTCAAGGATCTGTGCTTCAGATTCAACCCGGACGTCAATTATCAGACATATATTGACCTGATGAACGAGGGCCTGACGCTCAACGCGATCCTGGAGGCCAACGGCAAGCCCACAGCCTAAACCATCGGAGCTGCGTGAACCGCGCGCCATTAGAAAAACAGCCTGCCAACCACCCGCACCGGCGTGCGGGTGGTTTCCTCCCGCACGCGGCGTGGTTTGACGAAGCTGCCAAAGGCAATGCCAATATGGCCGGAATATGCGGGAGGATGAGCTGCGGCCGCCTGTCCCAACGTCGCCGGTCGAATATCTGCAGAAAAGAGGTGTCGCAGTCATGCAGACATTACAGTCTATTAAAGATCCTTTTAAAGAAAAGCATCAGAGTCCGCTCGTTTTTTTTCTGATTCTGATTGCCGCCATCGTTGCCGTCGCGGTTGTTTTCAATTTCATTACGGGCGGGAGATTCCTTGAGGGGACAAATGTTACGATTATCCTGTCTCATATCGTCTGGCCGACCTTCGTGGCCTGGGGGCTCTGCTTCCTGTTCGCCTGCGACTACACCGACCTGTCCATCGGGTCGATCATCGTGCTCGGTTCATTTGCGACCGTCATCCTCAGCAATTGGCTGGGGTATCCCGGCGTCGTCATCGGCGGCCTTGTCATGGGTATACTTCTGGTCTTCATAAACTTCAATGTCTTCGCATTCACGAAAA
>CAYMLM010000024.1:0-20053 GCA_964391385.1 uncultured Papillibacter sp. | reverse complement strand
GCGCTCATCGTCCTGACCGTCGTCGTGGGCGGCGCGCTGTCCTGGTTTGCCTCCGCCTACCCGGACGGGCTCGAATGGGCGATGGAGAAGACGGCGGGCACGGCCGAGCTGGAGACGGCCGGCGGCATTTTCGACAGCGCGGCCCGGGCGCAGGAAAATACGGCCTTCATGCCCGATTACGACTACGCGTCCGCCGGCGAGGACGGCTCGCCGACCGGTACGAGCGTGGCCGGTATCGTGGGCGGCGCATTGACCTTTGCTCTGGCGGGCCTGACAGGTATTGTGATAAGCAAAACGAAAAAGAGAAAAGCCGCCGCATAAGCGGCAATATCACGTACAACCAGCCGCCGGCCTTTTGCGGCCGGCGGCTTTCACACGAAATTTGCATTAAAAAGCGGTGGTGAGCAAGACGGCCGATCTGCGAAGTAAAATACAGGCGATCTATTCGCTCGAACAGCTCGCGGCGGGGAAGAGCGCGGTCCACGACCGACACCCGCTCGTCAAGCTCGTCTCGGCGTTTTGCTATATCGTTCTGGTCGTCTCGTTCGGCCGGGCGGAGTTCGGGCGGCTCGTCCCGTTTGTTTTTTACTGCGTCGTGCTCATGGCGCTGTCCGGGACGCCGTGGCCGGCGGTGCTGAGGCGCGCGGCGCTGGCGCTGCCGTTCGTCGTCCTGGCCGGCTTGTCCAACATCCTCTTTGACCGCGCGGCCGCTTTTACCGTTTCGGGGATCACGGTCAGCCTCGGGGTCGTGTCGTTTTTCACCCTTATCTACCGAACTTTTTTGTGCGTGACGGCGGTGCTGATACTCGTCGCCGTCACGCCGGTGAGCGACCTGACGGGACAGCTCAGGCGCCTTCGCGTGCCCGACATCCTCGTCACACTGTTTGAGATGACCTACCGGTATATCGCGGTGCTCTTGGGCGAGGCCTCGTCCATGTACACGGCGTACATGCTCCGAAGCACGGAGCGCAAGGGGCTCCAGATGCGCCACATGGGCAGCTTCGTGGGACAGCTTTTCATCCGCAGCTACGACCGGGCCGAGCGCGTATATGCCGCGATGAAATGCCGCGGATACGGCGGCCGGGAAAGGTCCGCCGTACGCCGGCAGCTGCGCGCGCCCGATTATGTCTACCTTGCCGTCTCCTGCCTGCCTTTTATACTTCTGCGTATATTTGACACGACAGCTTTTTTTGAGAGGCTGTTTTAATGAAGGAATTCTGCTATGCTTGAGGTTAAAGACCTGACGGTCCGATATCCCGACGGGACGAAGGCCGTCGACAGCGTTACATTTACGATCGGGGACGGCGAGAGCGCGGCGCTTGTCGGCGCCAACGGCGCGGGCAAAACGACGCTGATGCTCGCGCTTGTCGGCGTTGTGCCCATCAGCGCGGGAACCGTCGCTGTGGACGGCGTAACGCTTGATAAGCGCACGCTGGGCGAGATCCGCCGGCGGGTCGGCATGGTCTTTCAAAATCCGGACGACCAGCTTTTCATGCCGATGGTCCGCGACGACGTCGCCTTCGGCCCGAGAAACTACGGGCTGGACGAGGAGACGGTCCGGCAGCGGACGGACGGCGCGCTCAATCGCCTTGGCATCGGGCGCCTGAAGGACAGGTCCTCCCTGAAGCTGTCGGGCGGGGAGAAGCGGCTGGCCGCCATAGCCACCGTCCTGGCGATGGAACCTTCCGCCCTGCTGCTCGATGAGCCGACGGCCTTTCTGGACCCGAGAGCACGGCGGAACCTGATCCGCATCCTGTCTGCGCTCGGTCACGGCAAGCTGATCGCCACGCATGACCTGCAGTTTGCCGAAGAGGTCACGACGCGCGCCATCCTGCTCCGGGAAGGTACGGTCTTTGCCGACGGGGACCCGAAAACGCTGTTTTACGACGAAAAGCTGATGGACGCGTGCTCGATGGAGGCCATCGAGCGGCGAGGGTAATGGCAGCCTATGGCGGCCGGGGCAAATATGAGACACTATTGAGACGCGGGTGACAGACCGCGTTTCTTATTTTTTTTTACAAGGGAAATTTTTCAAAAAAAGGATTGACAAAGGAAATTCCGTGTGTTATGATCTGAATGAACTTAAAAATATTCATTCATTTCTAGGCGGTCTTGTTTCAGACAGGAGGTTCATGATGAAAAAGGTCACCGCTTTTATAGGCAGCCAGAGAAAACAGGGTACGTACGAAGCCGTCCGCGCGTTTGAAAGGGATTTGTGCGCACGGGGAGATATTGATTTTGAGATCGTCTTCCTCAGGGATTACAGGCTTGAGTTCTGCAGGGGATGCAAGCTGTGCTTCGAAAAAGGGGAACGCTGCTGCCCGCTGCGCGACGACAGGGATCGGCTGCTGGAGACGCTGGACCGGTCCGACGGTGTGATCTTCGCGACGCCGACGTACGCCTTGCAGGTCTCGGCCCAGATGAAAAATTTCCTCGACCGCATAGCGTTTATCCTGCATCGGCCGAGGTATTTCGGAAAGACCTTCACATCCGTCTCGACGCAGGGGTTTATGGGCGGCGGCACGATCCGGAAATATCTGGGCCGCCTGGGGGCGAACCTCGGCTTCAAGGTGACGCGGGGGTGCGTCCTGAATACGCTGGAGCCGACGACGGAGGCGATCAAGGAAAAAAACAGTCGTGAGATCAAAAAGGCGTCCGAGAGGTTTTATAGGGAGCTGACGAGACCTGCGGCGGCCCCGTCCTTTTACCGGCTGCTGATGTTCAGGATGGCACGGGCGAGCGTCGTGCTGCTGGGGCGGGATTTATATGACTATAGCTACTATAAGGAAAAGGGCTGGCTGGAGTCGGACTATTATTACGCTACCCGTCTGGGACCGGTCAAAAAGCTTGCGGGACGCTTCTTCGAGTTCATGGGCTACAGACTGATGAAGCAATCATAAACGGGAGGAAACAGGACAGATGGATAAAAAAGCGGAAATCTACAGATGCGCCAAGGAGCTGTTTGAGCAAAACGGATTCAAGGATACGAACGTGGCCGAGATCATGAAAGCCGCGGGGTTTGCGATCGGCACGTTTTATAACTACTACAAGTCGAAGGATCAGCTGTTCATGGAAATCTATAACGACGAAAACGTCAAGCTAAAAAGGAGCATCACGGAATCCATCGATCTCGCGGCCGACCCGATCGACGTCATGCGGGAGATGACGATAAAAAACATCATGGGGATGAACGCCAATCCGATCCTGAGAGAATGGTATAACAAGGACGTCTTCACAAAAATTGAGCAGAGCTTTCGGGAGGAAAACGGACTGGAGCATGTCGATTTTCTGTATGACAGCTTTATCGAGGTTGTGAGGCGATGGCAGGAAGAAGGGCGGATGAGAAACGATATCAGCGCCGAGATGATCATGGCCATATTCGGCGCGCTGATCAACATCGACCTGCATAAGGAAGAGATCGGCGTACAGTTTTTTCCGCAGGTTATGGAATATCTGGCGGAGTTTATTATGAGGGGTCTGACGGAAGGCGGTGGCGCGGGTGGCAAAGCCGAATGAGGCTGCGGGCGCTTATCCCGGCATGGGGACGCTGATTTCCTATACCGTCTATGGGGGAAACGCCGGCAGGGCGGTCCGGGCGGCCAAAAGGGAGACCGAGCGGCTGGAGAACCTGCTCAGCCGGTTCCGGCCGGACAGCGACATCGGCCGGCTCAATTCATCCGCCGGGGAAAAGGCCGTGAAGGTACGCGGCGAAACGTTTGAGGTACTCACCCGCGCCGTATTATGCGCGGAGCGCTCGGGCGGCCGGTTCGACCCGACGGTCGGCCCGCTGGCCGGGCTGTGGAAAACGTCCATCCGGGCCGGGAAAACGCCGGATGAGGGCGCCGTAAACGCGGTCATGCAGCTTGTCGGCTATCGGGCGCTGCGGCTGGACGCGAGGAGAAAAACGGCCGGTCTTGAGCGCAAAGGACAGTCCGTCGATCTCGGCGGAATTGGAAAGGGGTACGCCGCGGACCGGATCGTCCGGATTTTCAGGGAATACGGCATCGCCTCAGCGTTCATAAACTTCGGCGGCAATGTCGCGGCGGCCGGGGCCAGACCGGACGGTTCCCCCTGGCGGATCGGGATACGGCATCCGAGGACGGCGGACAGCCTGATCGGTATGGTTGCAGTCGTCGACAAATCGGTCGTCACCTCAGGAGACGATCAGCAGTACTTCACGGCATCGGACGGCAGGCGGTATCATCACATCGTCGACCCGGTTACGGGCCGCCCGTCGGAAACGGGGCTTGTGAGCGTAACGATCGCAGCGGACAGCTCGGCGGACGCCGACGCGCTGTCGACAGCCGTCTACGTATCGGGCCTCGAGCAGGGGCTCGCGATCCTCGCGCGTTATCCCGGGGCACAGGCGGTCTGCGTCGACAATAATCTGAATGTCTATGTTACGAAAGGCCTCGAGGGCAGCTTTCAGGCCGCCGGAGACATCAAAATAAACTATATATGAAAGGAAGACACACAATGAACATCGCGGTAATTTCGTACTCGCTCACAGGAAACAACGACGCATTGGCCAAAAGCATAGCAGGAAAGTTATCCGCCCGGCATATCAGCGTCACGGAAGCAAAAAACCGGAAGACAGGCAAAATCATAGCGGACCTGCTTTTTAACAGGACGCCGAAGGTGCTGCCGACGGCGGCCGAGCTGGGCAGCTACGACTATGTCCTGCTTGCCGGCCCGATCTGGATCGGGGAAATCGCAACGCCGCTGCGCGCATATATGAAGCGGCTGAAGGAAAAACCCAGCCGGTACGGCTTCGTATCCATCAGCGGCGGCGCGGACGGGCCGAACACAAAGCTTGAAAGCGAGCTCATCAAACGCACGGGAAAAAAGCCCGACGCGCTCATCGACCTGCACATCGCCGACCTGTTGCCGCCCGAGCCGAAGCCCGAGAGAAAAGACACGTCGGCGTATAAGCTGAGCGGCGGCGACGTCCTGAAGCTGACGGATACCGTCGTCGCAACGCTCAAAAAATCAATCGGAGAGGAGAGCCGGTCATGAGCAAACAACAGAACACAAAAACAAAAAAGAGGAGGAAGCATAAAATGCTCGGTTGGATCATAGCGCTGGCGATCGTCGCCGTACTGGCCGTCGGCGGCGGGATTGGCTGGTCGTACATCGCGAGGGAACACAAGCAAACCATGAGCCTGCCGCTCAACGCCGTGGATTTCAGTCATCTTCAGGACGGCGTTTATACGGGCGAGTACGAGGGCGGTATGTACAAATGGCGGGCCAACACGGTCGAGGTCACGGTGGCCGGGGGTAAGGTCACGGAAATCAAACTGCTCGACTCAAAGTTCGAATACGAAAAGATGGATGAGCTCGACGCGCTGTGCGGCAGGGTCATAACGAACCAGACGCTTCAGGTGGACGCCATCAGCGGGGCGACGCTGACCTCGAAGGGCTTCCTGCAGGCGGTCGAAAACGCGCTGCTGCAGGCGAAGTAGTGAATATAAAAAGTTAAAAACGGCTGCGTCACTCATATCGGGACGCAGCTGTTTTTATCGGATTATATTTGTTTGTCAGGTGTTTGCGATGTCGTCTGCCAGTGCGCGCACGTCGTCCGGCTCTGTCGCCCAGCTGGTGCAGAAGCGGACGGCGCAGTGCCCGCTGTCGATCCTCTGCCAGCCTTCAAAACCATATTTCTCTTGCAGAGCGCCGATCACGCGGTCGGGCAGGATCGGGAACTGCTGATTTGTCGGCGAGTCGACAAGAAGCGGATAGCCTTTATTCATACACGCGCTCCTGATGATCCCCGCGAGCGTATCGGCATGGCGCGCCGTTTGGAAATACAGGCCGTTTTCCAGAAGGGCAATAAACTGCAGCCCCAGCAGCCGGCCCTTGGCGAGCATGCCGCCCTTTTGCTTGAGGATGTAGCGGAAATCGGTTTTGAGCGCGTCGCTCACGATGACGAGCGCTTCCCCGAAGAGCGCGCCGTTTTTCGTCCCGCCGATATAAAACGCGTCGCACAGCCCGGCGATGGACGGAAGGTCGAGATCGTTCCCGTCGGCGGAAAGCGCGTAGCCGAGGCGCGCGCCGTCCATATACAGGATCAGGCCGTTTTCGCGGCAGACGCGGCTGAGCTCCGCGAGCTCGGCCTTCGTGTAGATCGTCCCGAGCTCGGTCGGGTTTGAGATATAGACCAGCTTCGGCTGGACGGTGTGCACGCGGACGTCGTCTTCGTAGTGCGAGGCGCATACCGACCGGATCTGGCCGGCGGTGAGCTTCCCGTCGGGGCTTTCGAGGGCGAGGACCTTGTGGCCGGTAGCCTCAATGGCGCCGCTCTCGTGGGTGTTGATGTGGCCCGTGACGGCGGCGACGGCGCCCTGATGCGGGCGCAGGCAGGCCGAGATGACGGTCAGGTTCGTCTGCGTCCCGCCGACCAGAAAATGGACGTCGGCGTCCGTACGCCGGCACAAGTCTTTCACAATCGCCGCGGCTTTTTCGCAGTAGTGATCGTCGCCGTAACCTTCCGTCTGTTCCATATTTGTCTCGAGCAGCTTGCTGAGGACCTGGGGGTGCGCGCCCTCGCCGTAGTCGCTGTTGAAGCGTATCATAGAAACCTCCGCCTGCTAAATGTATCGTCGGACCGAACAGCTATTAATATACACCGTACGGCCTGAAAAATAAAGCCGCGAAAAAGGCAGATGATATGTGAGATCATCATCGCAGCGGAAATACTTATGGTATAATATATAAAAATGACATGATACCCAAGGAGGACTCAACGTGACGGACAAGACATACGCGGTGACGGGCATGACGTGCGCGGCCTGCTCGGCCGCCGTCAAAAAAGCCGTTTCGAAGCTCGACGGCGTCGCCGAAAGCGAGATCAATCTTGCCACGGAGAAGCTGAAGGTCAGCTACGATGAGGACAAGCTGTCGTTTGACGATATCCGGAAGGCCGTCGAGGACGCCGGTTACGGGCTCCTGAACGAAACCCCCGTCAAAACGGCCGAACTGGCCATCGAGGGCATGACGTGCGCGGCCTGCTCGGCCGCCGTGGAGCGGGTGACGAAAAAGCTCGACGGCGTGAAAAGCTCTGCCGTCAACCTGACGACGAACCGGGGCGTCTTTGAGTACGACCCGTCAAAGGTCAAGCTGTCAGAGATCAGGGCGGCCATCGAGAAAGCGGGGTATACGCCCCGGGAAATAGAGGGCGGCGGAGTCCGCGACCTCGAAAAGGAACGGCTGGCACGGGAGGCGCGCATTATGCGCGTCCGGCTTATTGTCGCCATCGTTTTCGCGGCCCCCATCCTGTACCTGGCCATGTCGCACATGTTCCCGGCGCTCGGCGTGCCGATCCCGCGCTTTATTGACCCGCACGCGCGTCCGCTGGCGTTCGCGCTTGTCCAGCTCGGGCTGACCATGCCGGTCCTCATTGCAGGCAGCCGGTTTTTCACACGGGGCTTCAAGACGCTCGTCAAAGGCGCGCCCAATATGGATACGCTCGTCGCCATCGGCACGGGCAGCGCGTTTTTGTACAGCCTGTTCGCGACGGTCAAGGTCTGGCTCGGCGACGCCGATTTCGTGATGTCGCTGTACTTCGAGTCGGCGGCCGTCGTCATCACGCTCGTCATGGTGGGCAAGTACCTCGAGGCGGCAAGCAAGGGAAAGACGTCCGACGCCATCAAGAAGCTGATGCAGCTGCGGCCGGCGACGGCGACGATCCTCAGGGACGGCAGGGAGCTCGACGTCCCGCTTGACGAGGTGGCCGTCGGCGACAGCGTGCTCGTCCGTCCGGGCGCGGCCTTCCCGGTCGACGGCGTCGTGACGGACGGCATATCGACGGCGGACGAGTCCCTGCTGACCGGTGAGAGCCTGCCGGTCGAGAAGCGGCCGGGCAGCGCCGTCACGGGAGGCAGCATCAACGGAGAGGGCCTCGTCACGTTTCGGGCCGAACGCGTGGGCGGCGACACGGCCCTGTCGAAGATCATCCGGCTCGTCGAGGACGCTCAGAGCAAAAAAGCGCCGATCGCCCGGCTGGCGGACATCGTGTCCGGCTGGTTCGTGCCGACGGTGCTCGTGATCGCCGTCGTCGCGGCCGCCGCCTGGGCGCTGGCAGGGAAGGACTTCAACTTCGTCCTGACGATTTTCGTGTCGGTGCTCGTCATCGCCTGCCCGTGCGCGCTGGGGCTTGCCACGCCCACGGCGATCATGGTCGGCACGGGCAAGGGCGCGGAGCTCGGCATCCTCATCAAAAGCGGACAGGCGCTGGAAACGGCGCACAAGATCAATACCGTCGTGCTCGACAAAACGGGGACGATTACGGAAGGAAAGCCCGCGCTGACGGATATCCGGACGTATGCCGGCTACGATGAGACGCAGGCGCTGGCGCTCGCCGCGTCGGCCGAGCGCGGGTCGGAGCACCCGGTCGCGCGCGCCATCGTTGCGGCCGCCGAGGAAAAGGGCCTCGCGCCCGGCGCGCCGGAGAGCTTTACGGCCGTCCCCGGACGCGGCATTGACGCCGTCGTCGGGGGAAAAAGGGTGCTGGCGGGCAATCTCGCGCTCATGACCGAAAACGGCATCGACGCGTCCGTGGCCGGGAGCGACGCGAAGGCCCTCTCCCAGGCGGGCCGGACGCTCATGTATATCGCGGCCGACGGGGAGCTGGCCGCCCTTATGGCGGCGGCCGACAAAGTCAAGCCCACGAGCCGCGAAGCCATCCGAAAGCTAAAAAACCTCGGCGTCGATGTATACATGATGACCGGCGACAATCAGCAGACGGCGGCGGCTATCGCCGCCGAAGTGGAGATCGTGAACGTCCTGGCGGAGGTGCTGCCGCAGGACAAGGCCGGCGAGGTTGAGCGGCTGCAGGAGAAGGGCGCGGCCGTTGCCATGGTCGGCGATGGGATCAACGACGCGCCGGCGCTCGCGCGCTCGGATGTCGGCATCGCCATCGGCACCGGCACGGACGTCGCGGTCGAGTCGGCCGACATCGTGCTCATGCGCGGCGACTTAAGCGAGGTCGCCGCGGCGATCGCGCTCAGCCGCGCGACCATCCGGAACATCAAGCAGAACCTGTTCTGGGCGTTTATCTATAACTCGCTGGGAATCCCGTTTGCAGCCGGCGTCGTCTATCTCTTCGGCGGACCGCTCCTGAGTCCCGTGTTCGCGGGGGCCGCCATGGCGCTCTCGTCCGTGTCGGTCGTCTCAAACGCCCTGAGGCTCAGGCGCTTCCGGTTCAGATAGAATCGGGCGTGGACGCGCCCGTCGTGAAAATTTTTCGCATTACTGCTCATACTATGATGGGAATGTCCTTTCGCTGAAAGCGATGAAGGACTGAACAGATTTCGTGCAAAGGAGCAGTTGCGATGATCAAGAATCTTGTCATGCGCGTCGACGGTATGAAGGGGACCCAATGCGAGCATAAGGTGAAATCGGCCCTGGGGATGCTCAGCGGCGTCCAGGACGTGGAGGTGGACGTGCCGGGAAAAACAGTCGCCGTCGCGCTGGACGCCTCGGCCGTTTCCGAGCAGCAGGTCACAAACGCCATTACCCAGCAGGGGTACAGACTGATTTAGAAAACGGGGAGAGCCTGCTGCGCCTTTGTCGCCGGACCGCTCGCCCTGAATAGAAAGGAGACAGTATGAATCGTATCGTATTGAAGGTGGAGGGCATGTCGTGCAGCCACTGCGAAAACAGGGTCAAAAAGGCTGTGAGCAGCCTGGCCGGCGTGAGCGGCGTTGAGGTCAGCCTGGGGGACAAAACGGTGACGGTGGAGCTCGATTCATCCGCCGTGACGGAGCAGCAGATCAAAGAAACTATTGAGGAACAGGGCTACGACGTCCTTTAGACGTCATCAGCCGGAAAAGGATGACGGGTCGGGAGGCTCGTCTTCTTTTTTACGTATGAGACGATTTAAGGCATCGGTCGTCAATTGAACGCACAGCTTCAATTTCGCTTTCCTGCGCCGTATGTTTTTGTGATATAATGGACGCGGACAAATATTCCGGTTCGGGGAGGCGTATGAGCTTTGAGCGGTGAGAAAAGCAGGCCGGACGGCGCCGCCGCCAAATATATGGCGGAGCTGCTTGCCGCGCTGGGCAACGAAACGGGCGGGCTGCAGCGGATCATCGGCATCGGCTCGAGGATGCTGGGCAATCCCGTTCTCGTCACGGACAAAAGCTGGAAAGCCATCGCCATGACGGAGGACGTGTCGATCCCGGACGACCGCGACTGGAATGATTTTCTCGAAAACGGCATGCTGCCGGCCGACGCGGTGGCGGCCGGCATTCGGGAGAATCTGGCCGACCGGATCGATCAGAGCGACGCGCCGTTTGTCTGGAAGGGCGGCGGCATGAAATATACGCGGATGTTCCGCAGGGTGACGATCAACGGCAAAAGCGTCGCGGCGGTGACCGCGGTGGAATTTCACAAGCCGTTTGACGAAGGCGATTTTGCGCTCATTCGGATACTTTGCGACGCGGTGGCCGCCGAGCTGCAGAAAAATCAGTTCCAGCAGTACACGCGGGGCCTTTTATACGAGGACTTTCTCTGGAACCTGCTCGACGGCCGCCTGACGGACCCGAAGGCCGTGGAGGAGCGCGTGAGGCTTTTAAACCTCGGCCTCAAGAAAAATATCTACGTTTTTGTCTTTAATTTGAGTGACTACGACAGCAAGCAGCTCTCGCTGACATACATGCGCGACGTCCTCGAAAACATGATCAGCGGCGGACAGGCTTTGATCTATGACGATAAAATCGTCATTACGGCCAGCTACTCCCGCGCGCGTGACATTTTCAGGACTGAGCTTGAAAACCTTAGAAATTTTCTCAAGAAATACAGCATCCGCTGCGGCATATCGCGCCGGTGCGTCCAGCCGTCCGAGCTGAGATTTTACTATGGTCAGGCCCTGGACGCCATGCGCATCGGGACGCGCCTGGACCCGGAGCGGTACATTTATCCGTACGGCGAATACGCCGTTTACCACATTGCGCAGGTCTGCGTCGACAACGGCGGCGTCAAGCGGTTCTGCCATCCGGCGCTCGAGGTCCTCATCCGGCACGACGGCGAGTACGGCACAAATTTCACGGAAAGTCTCGGCATGTATATACGGCAGCATAAAAATATCACCAATACGGCCAATGCCCTGCATATTCACCGCAACACGCTCGTTTACCATTTGAAGCGCATCGAGGAGATTATGGACGTGCGCCTGTCGGAATACAATGTGATGCAGCTTGTCGAGCTGTCCTTCCGGCTGCTTGAGTACGATGGCAAAATAGAACGGACGCAAAAATGGGACGAGGTCCCGGAGCGGGAGCAATAATCTTAACTTTTCTTAGTTGAGCACAAGGCTTCGCCCCATACCCTTCAAACTAGTCTGCTCGGACCCTTTTTGTAGAGTTGTAGGCCCGATGCCCTCATCGGGCCGTTTTTTCAGATGGTTGTCAGTATAGTCACTTTGGGGATGAGGGAAGAGCGGGCCGATGAGGGCATCGGCCCCTCCAAGGACGAGATGACGATTCGCATTATCCCGATAAAAACGGCTGCTTCTCAAAAGAAGCAGCCCCTTTTATATTCTTCTTACCCCAGGTCGATCATTTTCTCCCAGAAGGTGTGCGGCTTGTCGCCGAGCTCGAGCCAGACGTGCTTGTGGAAGGTGTACTCGTCGAAGACGAGCATGGAGTTTTCCTTCGTCCAGCCGGACTCCTTGCACCCGCCCCACGGCGTCTCGGGCACGATCTTCAGGTGCTGGTTGACCCAGACGGTCCCGACCTCCAGCCTGTCGGTCATCCGAAGCGCGTTGCGGTAGTCCATCGTCCAGATCGAGGCGCACAGGCCGTAGCGGCAATCGTTGACATAATCGATGGCCTCTTCGGGCGTCCTGACCTTCAGGATGCCGACGACGGGCGCGAAGATTTCCTCCTGCATCATCTCCTGCTTGTTGTCGTAGACCTCGAAGATCGTCGGGACCACGAACGCGCCGTCCCTCATGACCGGGTCCGTCGGGCGCTCGCCGCCCAAAAGGACCTTGCTTCCGGCTTTTTTGGCCGACTGTATGTAATACTCGGCCGTGTCGCGGCAGGCGTTGTACGCCAGCGGGCCCATCATGGTCTTCGGGTCGGTCGGGTCGCCGGTGATGATCCTGCCGGCGGCTTTGACGAAGCGGGAGACGAATTCGTCGTAGATACCCTCCTGGACATAGAACCGGCTGGGGGAGCCGCAGTTCTGCCCGGAGTTGAAAAACGCGCTGTAGGTTGCCGTCTCCACGGCATTGTCAATTTCGGCGTCGTTCAAAACGATCATGGCGTTTTTGCCGCCGAGCTCGGAGGCCACGGGCTTGACCTGGCTGCTCGCGAGCTCCATGATGCGCTTGCCGACGTGGCTGTCGCCCGTAAAGTTGATCTTGGCCACGTCGCGATGATTCACGATTGCCTCTCCCACCTCGGTGCCGGGGCCCGTGAGGATGTTGATGACGCCGGCCGGGAAACCGGCCTCGACGGCGTATTCCGCCATTTTCAGCACCGTCAGGGGCGCGCAGGACGGCGGCTTGAGGACGACCGTGTTGCCTGTGATGAGCGCCGGGCCGAGCTTTGACACGGCCGTGACGAGCGGGAAATTCCAAGGCGTGATGAGGCCTACGACGCCGTACGGCTCGCGCAGCGTCATCATCCGGGCCAGCGGATCGGCCGTGATGGTGCTGCCTGTGACGCTTCTGCCCATGCCCGCCATCAGGCTGAACTCCTCGACGGCGGCGGGGATGTCGAAGCAGCGCGTCTTGCTGACGGGCCCGCCGTACTGCGCCGTCTCCATGAGAGCCAGCTCCTCGGCGTGAGATTCGATGATCGCGCCGAGCTTGTACAGGAGCTTCGCGCGCTGGCCGACGTACGTGTTCTTCCAGCCGTTTTTGGCCCGCTTGGCCGCTGTGACGGCGAGCTCGACATCCTCGGCCGTGCACCTGGGCACAGCGGCGACGACCTTGTTGTCGGCGGGATTGACGACGTTCATCGTAGCGCCCTTCAGGGCGTTGCACAGCCTGCCGTCAATGAGGTTGTAAAACTTCTGATTTAAAAAATCCATGCTAACCTCCGCTTTATACCCTGAAGTCGACGGTGACCATCTTGAGCTCGGTGAATTCGGCCAGGCCCGCAAGGCCGCCCTCCTTGCCGAGCCCGCTCTCCTTGACGCTTGTGCCCCAGGACTGTTCGTTCGTCAGAGTCTGGCAGTTGATGAAGACGTTGCCCACGCGCAGGTCCTCGGAAAGCGCCAGGAGCTTTCGGATATCGCCGGACCAAAGGTGTGCGCACAGGCCATACGGGGAGTCGTTGCAGAGAGAAAGGATATCGTCTTTATCCGTGTACTTCATGACGACGGCGACGGGTCCGAACACCTCCTCCCGGGCGATCGTCATCTCGTGACGGACGTCCGAGACGATCGTCGGCATGACGAAAAAGCCTCTCTTGTGGAGGTCTGTCTTTTCCTGCTGATAATACAGCGTCGCGCCTTCCCCCAGAGCGCCGGCGATGTAGCCCTCCACTTTTTCCTGATGCGTCCTGCTCACAACGGGACCCATGAACGTGGCCCTGTCGGCGGGGTCCCCGACCTTGACGTTTTCGGCGAAGGCTTTGAGTTTTTTCAGGAATTCGCCGTATACCTTTTCATGCACGTAATAGCGGCCCGGGCCGGAGCAGTGCTGCCCGCAGTTGTTGTACTGCCGGAAGCCGAGGACCTTCACGGCCGCGTCCAGGTCGGCGTCCGCCATGATGACGACGGGATTGTTGCCCCCAAGCTCCATCACGCACTTTTTGACGGTGCCGCTGGCGTATCTCAAAACGTCCTTGCCCGTTTCGCTGCTTCCCGTGAAGCCGATGAGATCCACGTCGGGATGGGAGGCCAGCGCCTCGCCGACGCTGCCGCCGGGGCCGGTGACGACGTTGAAGACGCCGTCGGGGAGGCCGGCTTTCGCCACGACCTCGGCAAACTTCAAAACCGTCATGGAATTGATGCTGGGCGGCTTGACGACGCACGTGTTGCCGACGGCGATGACGGCGGACATTTTGACGGCCGTCATGATGATGGGGAAATTCCACGGGATGATGAGCGCCGCGACGCCGAACGGCTCGCGCCTAAAATAGGAGACCATACCCGGTTCCATCGGGATGTGCGTGCCCATCAGGGCCTGCGCGACGGAGGCGCTGTAGTCGTACTTGTCGGCCGCGCCCATGACGACGCCGAACGCGTCGTTGTAAGGCGTGCCGTGCTCGAGCACTTCGCACATGGCCAGCTCGTGCGCGTTTTCGCGGATGACGGCCGCGACCTTGTTCAGCATGGCCGAACGCTCGGACTGCTTCAGCTTTGACCAGGCGGGGAACGCGGAGCGCGCGGCTTTCACCGCCCGGTCGACGTCGATTTTGCCTGCCATCGGGACCGCCGCGAGGTCCTCCCCCGTCGTGGGACTGACGGTGACCATTGTCTTGCCGGAATCGGCGGCGCACCATTTGCCGCCGATGAACATTTTGTATTCCTGCATACTGATTCCTCCGTTTCACATACTTGTTAGTATTAGCAATCTAATAATAGCCGAACGGGGGAAACGGAGCTTGAGCGGGTCCGATGAAATCGGCCCGCCGATTTTCGTCACATCCTACAAGCTGGCGCGCTTTTTGAGCCAAGAATCCGGCAGCTTCCGGATGCGCCCGGAGGACAAAAATGTCCCGCCGCATTTGCGCGCAAATGCGGCGGGACATAATATGACGCTGCGATATTGAGGCTGGATTATTCTTCTCTCAGGCAGATGGTGATCATCTTCTGCTCGGTATACTCGAGGACGCCCTGGTAGCCGCCCTCCTTGCCGCCGACGCCGCTCTGGCGCACGCCGCCCCACGGCGCTTCGGCCGCGATGAAGTTGTGCGAGTTGACGGAGAAGGTCCCGACGGTCAGCTTCTTGCCGAGCTTCAGGGCATGGGCAATGTTGCGGGTCCAGATCGACGCGGTGAGGCCGAAGGTGTTGTCGTTGGCCTGGCGCATGACCTCGTCCTCGTCGGTCCACTTCATCATGACGGCGACAGGCCCGAAGATCTCCTCGCGGTAGATCTTCATATCGGGCGTAACGTCGGTGAAAACGGTTGGGCCGATGAAGTTGGCGTCGTACTTCCGCCCGTCGAGGACGAGCGTCGCGCCCTCCTTGACGCCGGAGTCGATATAGTACATGACCTTGTCGTAGTGCTCCTTGCTCACGAGCGGGCCCATGTCCGTCTTCGGGTCCGTCGGGTCGCCGACCTTGAGGTGCGACGCGTGCGCCAGGTATTTCTCCAGGAATTTATCGTAGACGCTCTCGTGTATGTAATAGCGTCCCGGCGAGCCGCAGGCCTGGCCGCAGTTGTGGAACTGGTGATGCGCGAGAATCTCAACGGCGTGGTCGAGGTTGGCGTCCGGGAAGAGGATGGCCGGGTTTTTGCCGCCGAGCTCCATGACGAGCTTTTTGAGCGTCGGCGCGGCGGCCTGCATGATCGCGACGCCCGTCTCGGTGCTGCCGGTGAAGCCGACGCAGTCCACGTCCGGGTGCGAGGCCATGTAGCTGCCGATTGAGCCGCCGGGGCCGGTGATGATGTTCACGACGCCGGCCGGCAGGCCTTCGACCTCGGCGAGGATCTCCGCGAACTTAATCGAGGTGATGGCGTTGATGCTGGGGACCTTTAAAACGCAGGTATTGCCGGCCGAGATGGACAGGGCCACCTTCTGCGCCATGAGGAAAAAGGGCATGTTCCAGGGAGTGATGAGGGCGCACACGCCGACGGGCACGCGCTCGAGGCAGTACATCCGGTCGCCCATCGACGGGATGGAATGGCCTTCAAGATGGCGGCTGTAGGCCGCGGCCTGCTCAAAGTTGCCGGCTGCGCCCATCGTCGGGCCGATGGCGATATGCTCGGGGAGGCCGTGCTCCAGAGCGTCGAGATGCGCTAGCTCCTTGGCGTGCTTCCTGATCTGGTCGGCTATCTTGGCAACGATCGCACTGCGCTGTCCGGGCGGTTTTTCCGCCCAGGCGGGGAAGGCTTTCCGGGCCGCGGCGACGGCCTTGTCGACGTCGGCCTTGTCGGCCAGCGGCACAGTGCCGAGCTCTTCGCCGGTCGTGACGTTATAGGTGGCGAATGTTTTGCCGGATGCGGCGTCCACCCACTGGCCGTCGATCCACATCTTCAGTTTGCCGTATACCATAATAAGTAACCTCCTGATAAAATTGGGCGCTTCCTTTACTAACCCATAGAGTGTCAATAAAGCAAACGCACCGTCAGGCAATTGCTTATTATTTTTTGTCGTGAAGGAGCGCTTGCGGCTCCCGCTGCAGGCCGGCCACCGGCATGCAGCTGAGGTATCACTCTCGCGTTATGCCCCGTCAGGCTTTACCCAAGTACCCTTTTTATTCTATACCAAAAACAATCAATAAGGAATATAGAGAATAATAAAAAGGGACGGGCATTTTCATCATATTCTACAAACGACTGTCTATATATGACAGGACAAATCCGTATGAAATATTCATCAGTCAGGGTTACTTTTGTTGTTTCGGCTATTGTGACGGGATATAAATCGTATATTAAAACATTGTCAACAGGCATTATATCGTTTATGATAGTAAAAAGCGAACTGCTTTCACGAATCGTTGTTATTTTTGACGGAAAATATTTAACGAAAGAGGTATTAAAATGTTCGGTTACACAGGAAAAATGCTGTTCGTCAATCTGACGACCGGCGAGCTGGAGGACAAAAGAATCCCGGAAGAATGGTACCGGGATTTCGTCGGGGGTCCTGCGTTGGGAGCGCGGATTCTCTACGAGTACATGCCGGCAAAGTGCGATGTTTACGGCGAGGACAGTATGGTCGGTTTTGTTTCCGGCCCGTTTCCCGGCTCGAATTTCTTCTGCGGCGGGCGCTACTCGGTCGTTTCCAAATCACCGATTTACAACGGCTGGAACGACGCCAACTCCGGCGGCGATTTCGGCCCGGCGATTAAGGCCGCCGGTTATGACGGCGTATTCGTCAGGGGCATTTCAAAAACACCGGTTTACATTTTTATCGACAGCGGCAAGGCCGAGATCAGAGACGCGGCCAAATATTGGGGCATGCCAAGCGCAAGCTTTGAAAAGGCCCTCGCCGAAGATCTCGGCGTCAAATACAGCGCGTCCTACATCGGCCCCAGCGGCGAGAGGATGTCTCCTATGGCCTGCGTGATGAACGACTATTCGCGCGCGGCGGGAAGAGGCGGAACAGGCGCCGTCATCGGCTCGAAAAAGCTCAAGGGCGTTGTCTGCACCGGCAGGCTGCCGCTTCAGCTTGCCGACAAGGACAGCCTTGTCGCGCTCAACAAAACACTGGCGGATTTCCTGAAGGATCATCCCATGATGGCGAACATGCGCACCGCCGGCTCAACGGGCGCGTTCATGCCGAACCTTATAAGCGGCGACACCTGCGTGAAAAACTATTCCGTCTCACTTGAGGAGACCGGCAAGACGGCAGACGATTTTTCACGGATCGGCGCGCCGAAAATCAGCGACGAATACATGGTCGGCGGATATAGCTGCGCGAGCTGCCCGATGCGCTGCGGCGCGACCGTCAAGATCACGGACGGAAAGTACAAAACCGACGACGAGATACCCGTTGCCCGTCCGGAATACGAGAGCCTGGGCTGGTTCGGCCCGGGTATCCTGAACGAGGATCCGGAGGTCGTCATAACCTGCAACCACCTGTGCAACGAGGCCGGCATTGACACGATCTCCACGGGCGGTACGCTCGGCTGGGTCTTCGAGTGCTTCAACAAAGGTATTTTATCCAAGGAGGAGCTCGACGGCATAGAGCCTTTCTGGGGCAACGGCGACGCCGCCGTCGAGCTGACGAAAAAGATCTGCGAAATGGAAGGCTGCGGAAAAATTTTGGCCATGGGTTCGCGCAACGCGGCCAACCACTACGGCAAGGGTCACGAGTGCCTGTTTGTCGCCAGCGGCATAGAGATTGCCGCGCACGACCCCCGCAGGGCGCCCGGATATATTCGCACCTACCAGCTTGACCCCTCGCCCGGACGCCACGTGAAGGGCGGCCTGGCAAAGGCCAACGACCGCATGACCCGCGAGCTTCGTTACAACTACCGCGTCACGGGTTACCACGATGTCCAGGAAATGGGCGTGACAGAATACATCAACGCTTCCGGTCTTTGCATATTCACCGCCCGCGTGTTCCCTGGAAACGCGATTTTCGACGCGTACAAATACGTCACCGGATGGGATATGACCATGCGGGACCTGCGCTTTTTCGGTATGCGGTCCTTCACGATACGCTGGGCCTTCAACCTGCGCGAGGGCTTGACGCGGGACGACTTTACCATCACGGACCGTATGGCCGGCCGGCCCCCGCTTGAAGGCGGACCGACAAAGGGCATGACGCTCGACGAAGTGCGCCTTGGCGACAACTTCTATAACGCCATCGGTTACTATCAGGACGGCACACCCTATCTTGACATGCTCCAGTTTACCGGCGGCCTGGATTGCGTCATCAACGACCTGTATGCGCCGGCGCCGAAGCAATAAGCGATGTAGGGAGACAGTTCATGAAGGTACTCGTCAAATTTTTCGTCTTCGACCTGCCGCCCGGCTTCGCCGACGCGGAGCTGGACCTGGCGGAGGGCGCAACTGTCGCAGACGTCCTGGACGCCTGCCTTGGGCTGATGAAGCAAAGACAGGTCACGATGGATGTTGACGAGCTGAAAACCGCGACGGTGATGGTCAACAGCGTCTGGTCGGATCCGGATGACCCGGTTTCGGACGGTGACACGCTGTCCATTATCCGCCCGATGGACGGGGGCTGAGCCTTGGACGCCAGGTACTCCAGGAATATGCCGGCGCTGACGGAAGCTGAATGCGCCGTGCTGCGGAATACTCATGTCTGCGTGGTGGGCTGCGGCGGGCTGGGCGGCTATATTATCGAGCTTCTGGCCCGCGCCGGGGTGGGCGCCCTGACGGCGGTCGACGGGGACGTCTTCGACGCGACGAATTTGAACCGGCAGCTTTTATGCGACGAAACCGTTCTGGGCGTGAATAAGGCAAAGGTCGCCGCGTCGCGCGTTTTCCGCGTCAATTCAGACGTTTCGGTGACGGCGGTACAGGAATTTCTCACAGCGGAAAATGCCCCGGATATCCTGGAGGGCTGTGACCTGGCCGTCGACGCGCTGGACAGCGCGCAGTCAAGACGGGTCCTGGCGGCCGCGTGCGCCGGGAAATCGCTGCGGCTTGTCCATGGCGCCATCAGCGGATGGTGCGCCCAGGTCACGGTGATTGAACCCGGTTCAGGCATATTTGACAAATTATATCCGCCCCGCGCCTCAAACGCGCCCAAAAAAGGAAACCTGTCTTTCATGGCGGCGGTCTGTGCTTCGGTCCAGGCCTGCGAAGCGGTGAAGCTGCTGACAGGCCGGCCGTCCCCTCTTCTGGGCAAATTGCTCCTGATGGATCTGAAAACGATGAATTTTACGGAAATTGATATTTAAATGGCACAGAGAAAGGGGCTGCCTTTTTGAGGCAGCCCCTTTCATCATTTCAAGCTCAGACCATTTCGTGCATGGTGCGCTGGACGATCTCGTTTTGCAGCTCGTGCGGCAGGTCTATGAAGTAGGCGCTGTAGCCGCCGACGCGAACGAGCAGGTTCTTGTGGTCTTCGGGGCATCTCTGCGCTTCGAGGAGCTCCTCGCGGCTGTGGATGTTGAACTGGATATGCCAGCCGCCCCGTTTCATGAAGGCCTTGATGAGCCAGGCCAGCTTCTGGAGCTTTTCGTCCGTGTTGAGAATGGATTTGCTGAATTTCATGTTCATGGCGTAGCCCACGAATTCCTTCGAGTACGGCCCCTTCGTGGCGGAATTGATCGCGGCCGTCGGGCCGTTTAAGTCCATACCGGGCATGACGGAGCAGGCTGCGTCGCACACGGGAGAGTAGGCGAGTCTGCCGTTGGGCAGCGCCCCGATGGACAGCCCGATGCCGATGTGGCCGGCGGCCGCGCCGATGAACAGCATCGGCTTTTTACCGGTGATCGGGTCGATCCAGCGCTGCA
>CAYMLM010000023.1:0-20064 GCA_964391385.1 uncultured Papillibacter sp. | reverse complement strand
CTTCTCCTTCAGGACGTTATAACCCAAGCCGCAGGCCACATCCAGAATGACGGCCGCCACGCCCGCCTGCATTCCTTTCAGAACAAGCGCGACGTAGAAGTTCCGGGCAAACGCCGCATAAAAAAAAGAAACGACCGACAGGATCACCACCGGCGGCAAAAGCGTGCCGAAAACAGCCGCCAGCATCCCGGGAAATCCCGCTATGCGCCAGCCCACAAGAACCGCCGCATTCACGGCGACCGCGCCGGGCGACGACTGTGCCAGGGCGGTTAAATCCAGCATTTCACTTTCATCGATCCAGTTCAGGCTGTCGACGAACCGCCGCTTCATAAAGGTTATGATGACAAAACCGCCGCCAAAGGTAACCGCGCTGATATAGAGCGTATTGAGAAACAGCTTCAGCAGCTGCCTTGGGATGCTGCGGTTTTGTGTTTGAGTTTCCATAGTCCCCCTCCTCCCGTATATATTGGCACTTTAACAGATCTGCGCAAAATGCTGCATATGTTTGTTGAAAGAAAGTCGACGGGGATGGTTTTGGATAGTTTATGACATAAACTCGTAAAAATACACGGGCAGAAACGCGCGGCTGACGCCGGACATACCCGCGCCGACGACGTCGGCGCCGAGCTCCCTCGTCGCTTGGACGGCATCGCCCGGGCGATTTTTCTCCACTTTACACCCGTTTGCTTTTTCTGTCAAAGCAAGCGCCCGGCAAGCCTGATATCCAAACTTGACATACCAAAACGGGCCGGTATATGTTGACATTACCGTACCGGACAAATATATTTAATATAATGGGATTGTGCTGTTTATACAATCCAATTGTCGAATATCGCCGTATTTTTATGTACATTTACGGCACAATCCGTAAACCGGGTAGGATTATTTAAAAGGAGGACGAATATGAAGAAAACAATCGCAATCGTTCTTGCACTGCTGCTCGCCCTGACATGTCTGGCGGGCTGCGGCAGCAAGGCCGAAACGGAAGGGGCGTCGGAGGCCGAGGGCGGAACCCTGTCCCTGACCGGTAAGGACGTCTTTACGCAATCGGTCCAGATCGCATGGATCCCCATGAGCACGGCCGGGCAGATCAACACCATCGTGCAGCAGGCGGCCGACGACATCATGGCCACGTACAGCACGGTCAGCATCAAATTCTTCGACTGCGGCTTCGATCCCAACACGCAGATTTCCCTCGTCAACGAATGCATCACCCAGGGCTACGACGCGGTCGTCATGGAATGCGCCGACTCCACCGCTCTGGGCCCCGTCATCGCCGAGGCCGAGGCGGCGGGCGTCAACATCATCACGGTCAACCTGGGCTGCGAAACGGTCCATACGATGCACGTCAAGTGCGACAGCTACTCCGGCGGCTGGGTCTCCGCGGAAGCCATGATGGGCCTCCTGGGCGGCAAGGGCGATATCCTGCTGCTTGACGTGCCGGCGGAGCAGGCCGTTTCCACCACGTTCTGCAAAGGCTTTGAGGATTATGTCAAGCAGAACAACCCAGACGCCAGCATCCTCGAGTACATAAACCTTTCCGGAAACGCGCAGGAAGACGCCTATAACGTGATGCGCGACATGCTGACAAAGTATGACAAGATCGACGCCGTCTACGCGCCCGACGACAACTACGGGCTCGGCATTCTTCAGGCCATCCAGGAAGCCGGACGCGAGGACGAGAACATCGTCGTTTGGGGTACCGACCTGCAGCCCGGCGGCATCGACTCCATCCTCGCAGGCGAGCTGGACGGCAGCTGCTGGTCCGACCGTTACTCCGGCCTTTACACCGCTTTCTCCTGCGCTCTGTACTTCTCCGAAGCCGGCATCACGGCCAAATCACTCAATTACACGACAACGCCGTCCATATTCGTGCGTTTCGTCGCCGTGACGCAGGACAATATCAACGAGATACTCCCGCTCACCCGCTGGCCGGGTTATTGATGAGCGCTCGGGCGCCTGGCGCCGGAACGCTTGACACGCGGGTATTTTGCTTGTTATAAATGAACTGTGTTGATTTACGGGGCCCTTTATAACACAGGGCTCCGTAAACGGCTTTCAACCGCATTTTAGCTCAAGGGAGGGCGACCTTAAATGGACAGTAAAAATACCCGAAGACTGGTTTCGGTCGTACTGATTATTCTCCTTGGCATTGTCTTCGCACTCACGTCGGATTCCTTTCTCTCGAGCCGCAACCTGATTCAGCTGCTCAGGGAGACAGCCTATACGGGACTCGTGGCCTGCGGGATATGCTTTGTTATGGTTGGCGGCGGCATCGACCTGTCGGCGGGCGGCATCATCTGCCTGACGGGCATCGCCGTGGCGAGGTTTTCGCAGACGCTGTGGATGCCCGGCCTCGTCGTGATTCTTTTCGGCATCCTCGTGGGCGCGGCCTGCGGCGCTTTCAACGGCGCCGTCATCACAAAGCTGCATATGACGGAGTTTGTCACAACGCTCGCGTCCGGCGCTGTTTTTTCGGGCATCGCGCTGCTCATGCAGTTCAGGGATGGCGACAGGATGATTTCCGTCACGCTGAAAAACTCAGGTTTTTTATTTTTCGGCAAGACGGTGGGCGGCATCTACTGGATCATCATCGTTTGGCTCTTAATTACGGTTATCATGCAGTTTATCATGAGCCGGACCAAATTCGGCCTGCACGTCATGGCGGGGGGCTCCCACGCCAAGTCGGCCGAGATGTCCGGCGTCAACACAAGGCGGATCAAGCTGCTCACCTTCATGATCAGCGGCGCTTTGGCGGGATTGGCCGCGGCGCTGATCGTGGCGTATCAGACAGGGACGAACCAATCTCTCGGGAACATGATGGAATTCAACGCCATCGCGGCCTGCATCGTGGGCGGCGTCATGCTCGGCGGCGGCAAGGGAGACCCGATTTCGGGTTTGCTGGGCGCGCTGCTCATGACGCTCATTACGAACGGTTTGTATAAGCTGGGCCTCACGACGGGCGGCACATACGCGATGCAGGGCATCGTCATCCTGGTGGCCATGAGCTTCGACGGGCAGTTCAACCGCTTATCTCTGAAGCGGCTCGAGCTGCGCGGGCGTCTGTGAGCGGGGAGGGTGCGATATGTCTGTTGAAAACGCGTTGTTATACGCCGAGAGCATCTGCAAGCAATTCAGCGGCGTCGAGGTTTTAAAAAATGTCGACCTCGAGGTGAAAAGCGGCGAAGTCCACGCCCTCATGGGCGAGAACGGCGCCGGCAAATCCACGATTATCAAGATCATAACCGGCGTCTTTACGAAAGACGGCGGACAGATATATGTAGACGGGCAGCCCGTTGAGATCCATTCCAGGCAGGACGCGCGCGCGCTCGGCATCTCCGTCATATACCAGGAGCTCAGCCTCATCCCGGCGCTCACGGTGGCCGAGAACATTTTCCTGGGGCAGGAGATCACAAAGCGCGGCGTGCTGGCAAAAAAACAGATGAACGCGGCCGTCCGCGAGCTCATCGGCAAATACGGCTTTGACCTCAAGGCGACGTCCCCCGTCGAAAGCCTCGGAATGGCCAAGCGCCAGATGGTCGAAATCCTCAAAGCCCTGTCCGCCAACGCCCGGCTCATCATTATGGACGAGCCCACGGCCTCGCTGTCGGCGGCCGAGACGGAAAAGCTGTTCGCTACGATCGAGGGCCTCAAGAAGAAAGGCGCGGCGATCCTCTACATATCCCACAGGCTCGAGGAGGTCTACCGCATCGCCGACAGGCTCACCGTCATGCGGGACGGGGAAAACGTCGGCGTTTTGGCAAAAAACGAGATCACCGCGTCGACGGTCACGAAGATGATGATCGGCCGCGAGATCGGCCGGGTCTCCGACCGCGCGGAGCCGGCTGTCAACAAGGACATGTGTCTCGAGGTCAAAGACCTGTCGTATAAAAAGATCTTGAGCGGCGTGAATTTCACGGCTTACGGCGGCGAGGTCCTCGGCATCGGCGGCCTCGTCGGCTCCGGCAGGACCGAGCTCATCAAATGCATTTACGGCGTGCTGAAGCCCGATTCGGGCACGGTCACCATAAACGGAAGGCCCGTCAAAACGGTGGGCAAAAACATCAAAAACGGCTTCGGGCTCGTCCCGGAGGACAGACGTCGGGAGGGCTTCGTCCCCGTTTTGTCCGTCGAACGGAACCTGACGGCCGCCAGCTACGACATTCTCGCCAAAAACGGCATCGTGAGCCGGAGAAAAGAGATCGCGCACGCGGAAAAAGCCATCCGGGACTACGACGTCCGGCCGCCGCTCCGGCGGATGGCGGTGAGCAATCTCTCCGGCGGAAACCAGCAGAAGGTCGTCCTGGGCCGGTGGCTGTCGCGGGAATCCAAGGTGCTCCTGCTCGACGAGCCGACGGCCGGCGTCGACGTCGGCGTCAAGGAGGACTTGTACAACTACGTCTGGGACCTCGCCAGATCCGGGGCGATCGTCATCATGGTCTCCTCAGACCTGGAGGAGCTCACGTACGTGGCCGACAGGATACTCGTCATGCAGGGCGGGAGGTTCTTTGAGGAATTCACGCGCAAAAACGCCACGCAGGAAGCGATCCTGCTGGCTTCGTCCGGCGTTCACACGGAGGAGGGGAGGGCCATATGAAAAAGCTTGAAAAGTTCCTGGGTAACCCTTGGGGCCAGAGGCTGACGATTCTGATCATCATATTTGCCGTCATGCTCATCTTCGCGCAGAAGTTTTTCCTGCTCGAAAACTTCAAAAGCATCCTCATCTCCATCAGCCTGTACGGCGTCATGGCCTGCGGCATGCTGTTCGTCATTCTCGTCGGCGGCATCGACCTTTGCGTCGGCTCCACGGCGGCCCTGGCTAGCTGCTTCATGCTGAAAATTCTGACGGCAAACGGGAACTCGACCTTCGGACTCGTGGCCGGCTTTGCCGTCGCGATGGCGCTGTGCGTCCTGCTTGGCCTCTTCCACGGGATCCAGGCGGCATATTTCGGGCTGCCCGCGTTCGTCGTCACGATCGCCACGCAGTACGCGATCTACGGCGCGATGCTGGATTTCACGGGAGGCAGCTTCATCTACAACAAGGTCACGGACGACCTGTTTTATCAGGTGGCCAGCGGCAGATTCCTGGGCATACCGATGACAGTCGTCTGGTTTCTCATCGCGGTCATCGTCAGCGCCCTGGTTCTGGGGTGCACCACCTTCGGCAGACGGTGCTACCTCGTCGGCGGCAATCCCCACGCCGCGGCTCTTCTGGGCATCAACACCAAAAAGTACACCGTCATCTCGTATGTCGTCAGCAGCGTCACGGCCGGCTTCACCGGCATCGTGCTCGCGTCGCTCAACATGTCGGCTTACGCGGGCACGGCCCGCGGCTACGAGGGGAAGGTGCTCATGGCCATGGTCGTCGGCGGCATCAACCTGCTCGGCGGCGAAGGCGGCATCCCCGGCGCGGTGTTCGGCGCGCTGTTCGTCGGCATCATCAACAACGCCCTCATCCTGCTCGACGTCTCCACCGACTATCAGGGCTTCGTGCAGGGCGTCGTGATCCTGGCCGCCATCGCGATGAACATCTACACGTCGCGCAAGGCGCAGGGCCTCACACGGCCGCGCAGGGCGCGCGCCGCGGCACAACAGCCGCAGAAGGAAACTGTCGGCACGAAGGAGCGCTGACGCGGACCGAAAACGCTTTTACAAGGCCGCGTCCCGCGGCGTAAATCTGACCCGGAAAGGAAAACGCGCCCGCCACGGCGCGGCGTAACTCTCACATGAATACATTCAAATACCCAAATCTGTTCACGCCCATAACCCTGCGGGGCACCCTGTTCCGCAACAGGATCTTCGCGTCCCCGACGGGCTATCAGGACATGGACCGGGAGGGCATTGTCCCGCCGGAGGCCGCCTTTTATTACGAGCGAAAAGCGATGGGCGGCGCGGCGTGCGTCGCGGTCGGAGAGTGCAACGTCGACGGAAAGCTCGGCACCGGCGCGCGCTATGCCATCCATCTCGACGATCCGCACGCCCATCACGCGCTTTTCCGCATCACCGACGCGGTGCGCAGACAGGGCGCCGTCTGCACGGCGGAGCTGCAGCACGCGGGAAACTGCGCCAACCGGTTCGAGGGCGGGTCCGGTATCGCTTACGGGCCGGTCGACGGCGAGGCGGACGGGCGGCCGTTTATGGAAATGCCGGAGGACATCATCTGGTACGTCGTCGACAAATTCGCCACAGGCGCGGCCTTTGCCAAGGCCTGCGGCTTTGGCATGGTGACGCTCCACGGCGGGCACGGCTGGCTCATCTCGCAGTTTCTCTCTCCTTCGCTCAATACCAGAAAGGACAAGTGGGGCGGCCCCGACATCGAAAACAGGTCGCGCCTGGCTATCGAGATACTCAAGGCAATCCGGAAAGCCGTCGGCCCGGGCTTTCCCATTGAGATGCGCATCAGCGGCAGCGAGTGCTACGCAGGGGGCTACGGCATTGAGGAGGGCATCCAGTTCGCGCGGCAGGTCGAGGACTACGTGGACCTGCTCCACGTTTCGGCCGGCAGCCACGAGGTCATGGAAGTGTTCACCGTGACGCATCCGAGCATGTTCCTGCCGGACGGCGTCAATGTGCAGTATGCTGCCGAGATCAAAAAACATGTGAAGTGCCCGGTCGCGACCGTCGGCGCGCTCGGCGAGCCGGAGCTGATGGAGGACATCGTCGCCTCCGGCCGGGCGGACGTCGTAGAGATCGCGCGCGGGCTCATTGCCGACCCCGACCTGCCGCGCAAGATCCGGACGGGCAAAGAGGGCGATATCAACAAGTGCCTCAAGTGCCTGGCCTGTTTCTCAAACCTCGTGGAAAACGGCCAGTTCCACTGCGCCATCAACCCGGAGACGGGCCGCGAGGCTGAGATGAACTTTGCCGTCCCGCCCGCCGCGCGGAAAAAGGTGCTCATCGCGGGCGGCGGCGTGGCGGGCATGCAGGCGGCCCTCACGTGCGCCGAACGCGGGCACGACGTCGTGCTCTGCGAAAAGTCCGGGAGGCTCGGCGGCGCGCTGCGCTGCGAGGAGCGCGTGCCGTTCAAGAGCAAACTGGATTATTATTTAAACCGCCAGACCCGAAAAGCCGCGGAAGCCGGGATTGACATCAGGCTGAACACCGAAGTCACGCCGGAGTACGCGGAAGCTGCCGGGGCGGACGTCGTCATCGCCGCGCTGGGCGCGCGCCCGGTGAAGCCCCGTATTCCCGGCATTGACGGGGAAAACGTACTGGCGGCGGAAGCCGCGTATACGAATCCCGATAAGGTCGGCGGCTCCGCCGTCATACTGGGCGCCGGCCTCGTCGGCGTGGAGCTGGCCATCTACCTTTCGATGCTCGGCAGGAAGGTCTCCGTCGTGGAAATGCTCGGCGGGATCAGCCACGGCGGCAATTTCCTGCATGTCCGGGCGCTGGAAGTGGAGATTAAAAGATACGGCATCGATATGAACTATCATACGAAGGCGCTTGAGATAACAGACAAAGGCGTCGTCTGTCTGACCCCCGGCGGCGAAAAGCTTTTTGAGGCAAACACGGTCGTCTATGCCGTCGGCCAGGCGCCTCTTCAGGCCGAAGCGGCCGCCCTGTGCCTGACGGCGCCGGATTTCTACCCCATCGGCGACTGCATCCTGCCCAAAAACATCATGAACGCGACCAGCATGGCTTTTTCGGTTGCCAGAAACATCGGCAGAAAGACGATATGATTTGAACTTCACGGCGGTGAGCGTATGACCGATATCAACCTGCAGCAGATCGAGATATTCCTGACGGTGGCCGAACAGCTGAATCTGTCCGAGGCCGCCAAGGACCTGTTTCTAAACCAGTCCGCCGTCAGCCGGTGGATCCAGCGTCTGGAGGGGAGCCTCAACACAAAACTGTTCGTCCGCAACAACCGCGGCGTCGAGCTCACGCCGGACGGCGAGTTCCTGTACGCCGAGCTCAAGCCGATTTACGCCAGACTGAGCTCGGCGCTTCACAATATGCGCTCGATCTACGATATGCCCGAGAACATCATCCGCGTCGGCTGCCTTGACTCCGAAGAGGTCATGGAAATGCTTAAAAGCCTCGTGAACAGGTTCGAGGCCAGCCACCCCGACGTCCTGGTCAAGATCGAACCGTCGGATTTCAAGGACCTGCGGGAAAACCTCGTGCTTGGCAATATCGACTGCGCCATCACATACTATCTCGGCTTCGGAGAGTATCACACCATCGAGTCCAAGAAAATCAAAAAGCTGGAATCGTATTTCGCCATTTCGGCGCACCACCCGCTCGCCGTCTCCGACCGGCTGCAGACGGAAAAGCTGGGAGGCGAGAAGCTGTTCCTGCTTACGCTGGCCGAGATGCGCGCCCCGGAGGACCGGGCGTTCAGCCTGTGCCAGGCCAACGGCTTCATGCCGAAGGAGATCGTCTATCTCCCCAGCGTTCTGGCCATCGAGGTGGCGGTGAGAGGCATGCGCGGGTTCAGCATCAACGGCCCGAATTTCGGCCGCCGGTTCGGAAACGAAATAAAGCTTTACAAAATCGGCGACGTCGAACCGAATCAATACCTGATCGCGGCATGGCGCAAAGGGGGATGCAAGGAAATCACGAAAAAATTCATCGATTCCATCCCAAATGACGATTAAACGCTAAAAGCTGCCCTTTTGGGCCAGTGCCGGCGCATCGAAAACGAACATCAGCAGGAGGTAAGAAAGTATGTCAAGTTTAAAGTATTTTTCCTTTGCCCGCGGACAGACCGATTTTCACATCGAGCCGAAGGATGCGGTCCGGCCCATCGTGAGCCTTGACGGCGGCGCGATGGAAACCGCAATGTTCTATCAGGCCAGCTGGCTGTTAAAGCCGTTCGAGCAGAAAGGCCTGTATGCCCACGACTCGGACAAGCTCATGATCTTCATCGGTTCGGACCCCAGCGACCATGAGAACCTCAATGCCGAGCTCGAGCTCTGGATCGAAAACGACAAGCTTACGCTCACCGAAACATGCGTTGTTTTCGTGCCGAAGGGCGCGGCGCACGGGCGTTTGACGGCAAAGAATGTGACAAAGCCCGTCATTCACTACTGTTGTCTGATGAATTCCGACTGTTATAACGATAAGCCGGCCGAAGCCACGGCGCCCGCCGGCACCTACGCGGGCAATGTGGTCGTGAAATATGCCCCCGTCGACGGATTTCTGCCGCCGGCGCCGGAGGGATTTCTCACCAGGCTTTTATGGATAGACGGCGTGAAGCTGAAGGGCGCCCCCTATATGGAGGCGGTGTGGTTCCACACGAAAAACGAAACGGGGCCGGAAAACCACTTCCATGATTTCGACGAGCTCATCGGTTTCCTCGGCTCGGACCCGGAGCATCCGGAGCAGCTCGACGGCGAGCTCACGATACTCATCGACGGCGAAACGGTCCGTTTTACGGAAAGCTGCGTGGTGTTTATCCCCAGGGGCGTGACGCACAGCCCGATCCTCGTCCCCCGGCTCGGCCGCTCGATCATCCATTTTTCAGGCGGGAACGGCGGCGATTATGCCAGGAGGGACGACGAGCACGAGGATACTTTCAGGCTGCCTTAACCACATTTGGTTTTTTGTGATATAATAGCGCCAACACCTCAACATGACATTGAAAGGACGGATATGTATGTACTTTAAAACAACCCCCATGGCGGATATGTCCAAGGCATACGACGTTTCGGGGAAAAACGTCGTCGTCACCGGCGGCAACCGGGGCATCGGCCGCGGCATCACGCAGGCCTTCGCCGAGCGCGGCGCCAACGTCGTCATCCTCTGCCGCAATCTCGACAGCGGCAAAAAAGCGGTCTCGGAAATTGAGAAGCTCGGAGGCCGTTACGCCGCCTTCCAGTGCGACGTGGCAGACATCCAGAGCGTCAAAGCCGCCGTCGCGGAAGTCTTCAAGTTCTATGACAGCGTCGACGTGCTTGTCAACAACGCGGGCGTCGCGACAACGAAGCCGTTTTTGAGCGAGGAGGGCCTCAGCGAATGGCACCGCGTCATCAACACGGACCTGCACGGCCCGGCCAACGTCATCCACGAAATCGCGCCGAAAATGGTTGAGGCCGGGAAGGGCGGCACCATCATCAATATCACATCCGTCGGAGGGCAGCGCGTGTCGGGCTCCAAGAATCACCACAACGCGCCGTACAACGCCTCCAAGGCGGGTCTCGATATCTTCTCGCGTTACCTCGCCGTCGTCCTGGGTGACCACGGCATCCGCGTCAACTCCATCGCGCCGGGTCCCATCCACTCCGACCTCGACAAGGACCTGCCGCCCAGCTTCATCCAGACGATCGAAAACGAACTCCCCGTTCACCGTTTCGGCGAGCCGATAGAAATCGGCGGCCTGTGCGTCTATATGGCCTCCCCCGCCGGCGCCATGGTCACGGGCGTCAACTGGGCCATGGACGGCGGACTGCTCTGCGTCAATTGACGCCGCAGTACATATTTGAGTCAGACAGCGGGACCGTCTCGTCGGACGGTCCCGCTTCCTATTCCCGCCCCAGCGCGCCGTTTTGCAATTATAAAACTGTGACTCGGCCGCTTCCATTTAATGTGTCAGGTGGTATAATAAAAAACGGTATCCGGCGCAGATATAAAAATAGAGCCGGAACCAGGAGTCGATTTGAATGAGGAAACCGTTGTTCCTGATCGCCGCTGTTGCGCTCCTTGCGGCCCTGGCCGCGTGCACAAGGCCCGTTTTGGGCCCGGAGATCACCGTGACCGCCACTTCGCAAACGACCCCGGTTCCGGATGCCTCGCCGGCATCCGGTCTCTCCCCCGAGGAGCAGGCCGTCGCGGACGCGTCCTCGCCCGACGAGCTCAACTCCCTGATCTCGATTTACGTATTAAATAAGAACTATCCCATGGCTCTCAGGGCGGCCGACAGGCTCCTCGAGCTTGACCCGGCGGACGACGCCGCTTACGCCACGAAAACCGAGCTTTTGATCCTGGCGCTCAAGGACGCGTATGACGCCCTCAACGGCGCTTTGGCCGAGGATATCGGCAAGGTGAGCGACCCCGCCGGATACAGGGCTCGGGTCCGTCAGCTGTACGACGAGGCCGGGCTTGAGCTCGTCGTTCCCTTTATACCCGACTACACGTCCGGGGACGAGATCAACTCGGTTGGGGCGACCGCAGGCAACCTCTCCGCATGCTGCTTCATCGGTCAGGATTTCTCTACGCGGCAGAGCGGCGTGCTTGCGTGGCAGGGCGATTGGGTCTACTTTTCGGAGTACGGCGAAAATTTCGCGCTTTATAAAATGCGTCTGGACGGCAGCGACAGGCAGCTTGTCTGCGCCGATGGGGCCGCAAGTCTCAACGTCGTCGGGGACTGGATTTATTTCAGCAATGTCGGCGACAACAACAGGCTTTATAAGGTCCGCACCGACGGCAGCCTGCTCACAAAGCTCGCCGACGACCGATGCGGCTCGCTTTGCGTATCGGGCGACCGGATCTACTACATAAACGCCGACGACGGGGATACCATCTACAGGATCGGCACCGACGGCAGCGAGCGCGCGCCGTTTTTCAAGCAGGCGTCCACCCTTTTCATCGACGGCGACTGGCTGTACTTCTCCTCCCCCGACGAGAAGAACCTCATGCGGATCCGGCTGGACGGAACCGATGATCAGCTGCTGCTCGGGGATGTCTGGAATGTACACATCCGCATCCAGGACGGCTGGCTTTACTATATGACGGACTCAAACGGCCTTACGATCATGCGCATGCCCCCGGACGCGAGCGAAAAGGCCGAGGAGGTCTGGCGGTACGACGCCAAGATCAACTTCTTCACTTTCGCGGGCGGCAGGCTGATCGTCGCGGTCCGCGATCCCAGCGATACGGAAACCGTCCTTGTTTTTGACCCGGACACTATGGAGCAGCTCATGCGGGTCGACATCGTGACGGACGCCGTCGGCACCGCCGGGGACAACGTGTATTTTATGAATGCCGCGGACGACATGTCGTGGCATAAGCTCAATTGGGTGACCGGAACAGCTGAGAAAGCCTGGTGAATCCGGCATTCTGCCGGCTGACGCACACGGCCGAATGCCGGTATATTGCACAGCGGAGACTTTGATGACAAATAAGCAAAATACAAACCCTACGCCCGGCACACCTCCGGCACTCCCGGAGGAACTGCCACGCCTTCTTCTTGCGTGGTACGACCAACATGCCCGCGCGCTCCCCTGGCGGGAAAACGCGGAGCCCTACCGGGTCTGGGTCTCGGAGATCATGCTCCAGCAAACGAATGTCGCGACCGTCGGTCCCTACTACGAGCGGTTTCTCGAAGCGTTCCCGACTGTCGGCGCGCTGGCCTCGGCCGACGAGCAAAAGGTCCTCAAGCTCTGGGAGGGGCTGGGCTACTACGCGCGCGCGCGAAACCTCAAAAAGGCCGCCGGGATCGTCGTACGCGACTATGGCGGCCGGTTCCCGGATACGTATGACGACATCCGGAAGCTGCCGGGGATTGGCCCGTATACGGCCGGCGCGCTCGCCTCCATCTGCTTCGATGCGCCTGTCCCGGCCGTGGACGGCAATGCGGAGCGTGTCGTTTCGAGACTGGCCGGATTGTACACGGCAGACAGGACCATGCTGAAGAAACAGGTGACGTCGCTGCTGTCGGGCATATACCCGGCAGCGCGGCGCGGAGACTTCACACAAAGCCTGATGGAGCTCGGCGCGCTCGTCTGCGTGCCGAACGGCAGCGCTAAATGCGACAGCTGCCCCGTCTCCGGGCGCTGCGCGGCGTATGCGGCCGGCACCGTTTCGTCCCTGCCCGTCCGCCGCAAAAGGCCGGAAAGGAAGCGCGACGAAATCACAGTGCTCCTGCTGTCGTGCCGCGGGACGCTCGCGCTCCTGCAAAGAAGCGAAGGGGGTCTTTTGCCCGGACTGTGGGAATTCCCCAACGTTCCGGGCCATCTGCGCGAATCCGAGACCCTTGAGCTGGTCTCGCTTTGGGGCGCACGGCCGTCCGCCGTCACCGGCGTTGCCCGCCGAAAGCACATATTTACACATGTCGAATGGGACATGCTCTGCTACGCCGTCGAGTGCGCCGAGCGGCCGCCCGGCTTCACCTGGGCGGACCGGCGCGCGCTTTCCGGCCGCTACCCTCTGCCGACCGCCTTCAGGAAGCTGCTGAAGGACTGAAAAATTTCGCCCGCAAAAAACGCCGCTCCGTGCGCATGGAGCGGCGTTAGTCTGTCCGGTTTGACTGTGCGGGCGCTATGTCCCGAACAGCGCCTCAACATATTCGATAAAGTCGGCCACGGCCCCATCCTCGCTCCGACCGACGACGACATCGGCCGCCTGCCTGATCTCCTCCGGCGCGCCCGCCGGCGCGGCGCCGACGGCCGCCGTTTGGATCAGTTCAAGATCGTTATAGTAATCGCCGATCCCCAGGATCTTCTCACGGGCAATGCCAAGAAGGCCGGCCAGGACCTTCACCGCCGCGCCCTTGGAGATCCCCTCCGGCAGGAGCTCCAGATACAGCGGCGCCGAGGAAACATATCTGCAGCCGTCGAGCTGCATGCCTTTAAGGTAAAAGGCGAGCGCCTCGAGCCGCGGACCGTCGCCGCAGAACAGCACCTTATTGCCGTCCGGAAGCTCTCCGGCGCCATCCGCGCCGACGGTTCTGATGCCCTGAAAGGCAATGTGCTCTTTCGTGTACCTGTTTCTGTTGACACAGTATACGCTGCCGCCGGAATACACTTCGATGCCGACGTCGGGGAAGTCTTTTTTGACGGCTTTGACGATCTGTTTATACGTCCCCGGCAGGTTCTTGCTCCACAGATGCGTTTCTGCGGCGAAATCGTAGATGCCCCCGCCGTTGTAAACGATGGACGGGGCATTTGTCGGTACCGACGACGCAAAGCGCTGCGTGCCGGGTACGGAGCGTCCCGTGGCAAACGAAAACCGACCGCCTTTTTGAATAAAACGCTTGATGGCGGATATATTGCGCCGGGGGATATCTCCCCGCTCCGTAACGAGCGTCCCGTCGAGGTCGGAGACGAGAAGAACACCTGCGAAAACCAACTCACTCATAAAATGACTCCGATTAAAAAGATGCTTGGCATAACACTGCATCGATTATTATATCATAGTAAAATACATAAGAATAATTATTTACATCAAATAACAAAATGGTAAAATTTAGTTAGGCGTTCCGAGTCTATAACAATAAGGAGGGAATAGGCATTGGATACCCAAACGTATGATGAGGCGACAAATACCGCAACCTTCCCCGCGCGTTCATCGAACACAATCAGATGCCCGGCATGCGGCAAGCCGCAGATGTCCAACAGAAACAGCTGCTTCAGCTGCGGATGCAGGTTCGTGTATGCAGACGAGCTGGACAGCGAGAAGACCGAGACGACTGTATCCTGAAAGAAGCCTGCGGCTGGAATGCCGCGGGCCCGGGCTGTCGAAAAAGCCGCTCCCGCGGCTTTTTCGGCATTTTAAAGCTCCCGGCCTGCGCCCTCGCACGGCGCTGCTTTCCGTAAATCCCGGCCTTAGATACTTTAAAATTTTTGATGTTGCGCCTGTAAGCGTACATGTTATAATATAACATACTGCCGAATACCCGAGAAATGAAACCGGTTGACTCATGCCGAACATATGCGCCGATCCAACAGTACTCCCGACACAGCCTCACATAAGGACTGATTTTTATAGAAACGTTACTGTACATTGAGATCAACTGCATTTCTTTCGTCATCCTTATTTTTATTTTTATCAACATATATTACCGGACGGACCATCTGCCCGTGGATCTCAAGCTTTTTATCGGGCTGATCGCCGCCGACGCGCTGCTGCTCACTACGGACACCCTCATGTGGGTTCTGGACGGCATGCCGGGTCCGGCGGTCGGGGTTTTGCTCAATATCATAACGGTATTTTACTACGTTCTAAATCCCCTGATTTGCCTGATATGGTTTGTTTATGTGGAGTTTTACATACATCGGGATACGGCGAGCCTCAAAAAAATACTGCTGCCCATGCTCCTCCCGATTTCGGCGAGCCTTGTTCTCGTCGTACTCAGCCTTTTCGGTAAATATCTGTTTTATATCGATGCCGACAACGTCTATCACCGCGGCAATCTGGTTTATCTCAACCTGATTTTTTCATTGCTCTACTTATTGTTCGCGGCGTTTGAAACATACCGATACCGAAAGCTCATCAAGAAGCAGGAACAGATGCCGATTTACTTCTTTATGATCCCTCCCGTCGTCGGCGCCTTTTTCCAGCTGTTTTTCTACGGCCTGGCGCTGATCTGGCCGCTGGCCACCCTGTCGATCCTCTATGTTTTCATCCGGCTTCAGAACAAGCAGCTCTTTACGGATCATCTGACAGGCCTGTTCAACAGGCGGCAGCTGGACAGGTACATGCGCAGCAACATACTGAGCACGGAAGGCGCCCTGCTGGGGGGCCTGATGATCGATCTGGACTGCTTTAAGAAAATCAACGACGTTTACGGGCACGACGCCGGCGACCAGGCGCTTGTCTATACATCCGAGCTTCTTAAAAAGACGTTTCGCAAAAATGATTTTATCGCCCGGTACGGCGGGGACGAGTTTATCATTATCATGGAGATATCGCATAAAGCCGACCTGGAGACGGCCGTCGGGCGGCTGCGTGAGAATGTCGCGCAGTTCAACGGCCGGAAAACAGCGCCCTATACGATCAGCCTGAGCATCGGGTATGATTTCTGCGCCGACAAACGCACGTTCGACATGAAGGATTTTATCAAGCATCTCGACCACCTGATGTACGAGAATAAGAATACGTATCCGACGAACGGCCCGGGCTGCGATAAGCCCGCGGGTTGATGTCTTTTTGTAGTATAATCTATTCAGAAAGGAGCGCGCGGCCACCAGCCGCGCGGCTGCAACGATGACTGATTTTAAGTATAAACACCTGTTCGAACCCATCAAACTCGGAGCTGTCCTGTTCCGAAATCGCCTGTTCGCTTCTCCCACCGGCTATCAGGACATTAAAAACGACGGGATCCTGACGGAGGGCGCCGCCGCGTATTACGAGCGCAAGGCGATGGGCGGCGTGGCCTCGGTGGCAACCTGCGAAGGGATTGTCGACGGCGAATTCGGAAAAGGGGGCGACTACCACGTCTGTCTGGACAACCCCGGCACGCTGCATTCACTCGCGCGCGTGGCTTACGCCATAAAGCGCCACGGGGCGGTGGCGTCGCAGGAACTCCAGCACACCGGTATGTACGCCAACCGCAGCCTGTCTGTCTGGGGCGGGAAATCTCAAGGGATCGCGTACGGACCCGTTGAATTTGAGCTCAACGGCAGAACCGTCCTGCCGATGACGGAAGAGATCATCGAACGCACGATCAACAAATTCGCCGACGCCGCCGCCTTCGCCAAGCGGTGCGGCTTCGGCATGGTGACGGTGCACGCCGGCCACGGCTGGCTGCTGCACCAGTTTTTGTCGCCCGACCTGAACACCAGAAAAGACAAATGGGGCGGCGCGAGCATCGAAAACCGCGCCCGGCTGACCGTGGCCGTCTGTGACGCCATCCGTAATAAGGTCGGGCCGGGCTTCCCAATCGAGATCCGCATCAGCGGCTCGGAGGTCTACGAGGGCGGCTACGGCATCGACGAGGGCATTGCCTTTGCGAAGCTGCTCGACGGCCACGTCGATCTCATCCACGTCTCGGCCGGCAGCCACGAGGTGGAGGAGGTATTCGCCGTCACCCACCCGAGCATGTTCCTGCCCGACGGCGTCAACGTCAAATATGCCGCCGAGATCAAAAAGCACGTCAAAACGCCGGTCGCCACCGTGGGTGCCCTGGGCGATCCGGACCTCATGGAGGAGATCGTCGCCTCCGGCCAGGCCGACGTCGTCGAGATGGCGCGCGCGCTCATCTGCGACCCCGACCTGCCGCTCAAGATCCGCACGGGGCGCACGGGCGAGATCAGAAAGTGCATGCGCTGCCTGGCCTGCTTCTCAAGCGAACTGGACAACGGCCAGGACTACTGCGCGATCAACCCCGAAGCCGGGCGCGACCTGGAGATGAAATACGATATCCCGAAAGCGGCGGTCTCCAGAAAAGTGCTGATCGCGGGCGGCGGCATCGCCGGCATGCAGGCGGCGCTCACCTGCCGCGAACGCGGGCACGAGGTCATCCTGTGCGAGAAGAGCGGCCGCCTCGGCGGGACGCTCCGGTGCGAGGAGAAGGTGCCGTTCAAACAGAAGCTGGACGACTATCTGAACGGGCAGGCCAAAGCCGTCGAAAAAGCCGGCGTCGAGGTGCGCCTGCACACCGAGGTCACGCCGGAATACGCCGAGCGCGTCGGGGCCGACGTCATCATATCGGCGCTTGGCGCCCGCCCCGTGAAGCCGCCCATTCCCGGCATCGACGGCCCGAACGTGCTGCCGGCGGAGGAAGCGTACGTCCACCCCGAAAAAGCGGGTCAAAAGGTCGCCATTTTGGGCGGCGGGCTCGTCGGGATCGAGCTCGGCCTATATCTGGCCATACTCGGCCGTGACGTCACCGTCATAGAAATGCTGGGCAATATTTCAGACGGCGGCAACTTCCTGCACGTGCTCGGCCTCAAGGCCGAGATGAAAAAGCGGAATCTCAGGCTCAATCTGAATACGAAGGCCAAGGAGATTACGGAAAAAGGCGTCCTGTGCGAGACGGCGGACGGAGAGAAATTCTTCGAGGCCGACACGGTCATTTACGCCGTCGGGCAGCGTCCCCTCCAGGAGGAGGCGGCGGCGCTCCGGTTCTGCGCACCCGAGTTTTACCAGCTCGGCGACTGCGTCGCGCCGCTGAACATCATGAACGCCACGGGCACGGCCTTCACCATTGCAAGAGATATCGGACGGTTTTAATCCGGCCTACCTAACGGGCGATTGTCAGCCTTGCCGACATCGGGCGACTGTGAACATCCGCTAAAACCGGAAGACCCTCTTCGAGCTTTTTTCGATGAGGGTCTTCTTTTTATCTGTCAATGCTGTTCAATTTGCTGCTAAAAGTTAACCAGTTTACGCCCAACTGCATTGAGCCATTGTAACAAAAATAAAGCAAACCCCGGCGAAATGTTCGACATGGATATTTTACCATGGTAAAATATTGTATATGCGAAAGTCAAAGGTATATGGGGGTGCAAACACTTGTTCGACGTTACGTTCCGGTCATTCGGAAAGGAGGACTGCGGGGAAGCCCTGGATTTTTTGTCGGGCCTGCCCGGTATCCGCCTGCATAAAAACGGAGAGGATACCGTCGAGGGGATCACGGCCTACCTGGAGAGGAATCCCGGCCTCAGCTTTGTGGCGGTCTGCGACGGAAGAATTATCGGCACGATCCTGTGCGGGCACGACGGCAGGCGCGGGTATATCCATCATCTGGCCGTTGACCAGCGGTTTATGAAAAAAGGCATCGGCAAAAAACTCGTCTATCTGGCCACAGAGCAGCTGAAGGCCTGCCATATCAAGAAAAGCGCCGTCTTCGTCCTGAAGGAAAACGACATCGGGGAAGCTTTCTATAAATCCCTGCTCTGGAAGGAGGAGGACGCCGTCAAGGTTTACGCGAAGCTGCTTTGAATCGCCTTCACATAAAAAACAGAAAGACAAGCGTCTCTTATGTTTTTAACAGATGCTCAGGCCAGCTGATCCGGGCCGAAGCCGAGCGGCAGGAGCTCGCCGAGCTTATAAGCGCGCATGTCGTCCGCGCCGCTTCCGATAACAATGTCGAACGAATCGGCTTTGCAAAACTCAGTCATAACCTGCCGGCAGACGCCGCAGGGCGAAACGCCGGGGTCTGGCGCCCCGCCGGCCTTGCCGCCGGCGACGGCAAGGGCCTTGAAATCCCGCTTCCCCTCCGATACCGCCTTGAAGAAGGCCACGCGTTCGGCGCAGACCGTCGGCGTGAACGCCGCGTTTTCGATGTTGCTCCCCATGTAGACGCTGCCGTCCGCGCACAGGAGCGCCGCGCCCACGGCAAAGCGCGAATACGGCGCGTACGACCGGCCGCGCGCCGAAACGGCCAACGCGAAAAGCTCCTTATATTCCATTCAGCCCTCCGTCTGTTTCATCAGCCGGACGAGCCGGCTCGTCCCGAGCCGCGAGCAGCCGAGCCGGATATATTCCTCGGCGTCCTCAAAACCCGCGATGCCGCCGGAGGCCTTTATCTTCACGCCCGGTCCGATGTGCGCCTTTATAAACCGGACGTCCTCAAACGTCGCGCCGCCGCGGGAAAACCCGGTCGACGTCTTGATGTAGTCCGCGCCGGCGTCCGTCACGAGCCGGCACATTGCGATCTTCTCGTCGTCCGTCAGAAGGCACGTCTCGATGATCACCTTGAGAGTCCGACCGCCGCAGGCCTCTTTGACGGCGATAATCTCATCAGCGATATACCCCTCGTCGCCGTCTTTCAGCGCGCCGATGTTTATAACCATGTCGAGCTCGTCCGCGCCGTTTGAAACGGCGTCAGACGTCTCGTAAACCTTGACGGCCGTCGTGCCGTAGCCGTTTGGGAACCCGATCACCGTGCTGAGCCTCATGCGGTCGCCGACGAATTCCTTGGCGCGCCGGACAAACGACGGCGGGATGCAAGCGCTGGCAGTCCCGTACCTGACGGCGTCCTCGCAGACCTCCCTGATCTCCGCCCACGTGGCGGCCGGGTCCAATAGCGTGTGATCGACTGTCTTCAGTATTTCCCATCTGTTCATATGCCGTTCTCCCATTTAACCGACCAGATTATTTCCAATCAAAAAGGTACCGTCCGCGCGGCGGTACAAAGGGGCTGCTGCAATTATCGTTTTGCCGCAGCCCCTTGCATATGGACAGCTTAAAACACGCTGTAACCGTTGATCGTCGCGCCGTGGGCCAGCGCGCGGCCGACCAGATACCCGAAGGTGATGCTCCGCCCGTGGCTCGTGCCCGGCGCCGTGACGGGGTAGGAGTTGGCAAAAAAATCGCCCTGCGCGTTGCCGACGGCGAAAAGGCCGCCGACCGGCTCGTCGTTTTCGGTGAGCACCTGGGAATTCCGGTCCACATGCAGCCCATGCGGCAAGCTCAGGAGCCAGGCCGTCATTTTAAACGCGTAAAACGGACCCG
>CAYMLM010000022.1:0-20139 GCA_964391385.1 uncultured Papillibacter sp. | reverse complement strand
TCCGTCGCGCGTTCGACCTGGCGTTCGACAACGCGCCGGAGCTTAACGTCAAAACCGGGAAGCTGTCGTTTGTGATCCGGGACGCGGAGAAGCTCGGGCGCATTTTTGACACGTTCGGCCTGTCGGGAGGCCAAATGATCGCGCATCACGTCAATCTCGGCGTCCTTGAGGACGAGTGCTGCCGGCCGAGCTTTCTGCGCGGCGCTTTTCTGGCGGGCGGCTCCGTGATCGATCCGGCCAAGCGCTACCATCTCGAGCTTGTGACCGACCACTACAACGTCAGCCGCGAGACGTATTCGCTGCTTCTGGAAATGGGGTTCGAGCCCAAGGAAGCCGCGCGCAAGGGCAACTTCATCAATTACTTTAAGCAGAGCTCGGCGATCGAAGACTTTCTGACGACGATCGGGGCGCCTGTCTCGGCGATGGCGCTTATGTCGCAGAAAATCGAGAAGGATATGCGCAACAGCATCAACCGCAAGGTCAACTGCGATACGGCAAACGTGACCAAAACGGTGGAAGCGGCCATCTCGCAGCTCGACGCGATCCGGAAGCTGGACGCGGCGGCGGGGATCGCGAGCCTTCCGGACAAGCTTCGTGAGACGGCGGAGCTCCGTCTCAATCATCCCGAAATGAGTCTGTCCGAGCTGGCCGAGGCGTCGCTGCTCACGAAATCCTGCCTCAACCACCGGATGAGAAAGCTTCTGGAACTGGCGGACAGGGCCGCGCCGACGCGGAAATAAACAGAAGGAGGCCTGCGTGGGTTATCTTATTGGAGGTAGAGCATGAAAATCGCACTCTTAATAAACAGGGAAAATTTCGAGACGTACGCGCCCCCGGCGCCGGAAGGCTGGGAGCTCGTCCACCTGGGCAACGGCGAGCCCGACCCGGACAAGCTGGCAGCCGTCGGAGCCGACGTGCTCGTCGTCGACGCCATCATGAAAATCGGACCCGATATCCTTGAGGCCGTGCCCAAGCTGAAGCTGGTCCATTCCCAGGGCGTGGCGTACAACGGCATCGACCTTGCCTCGGCAGCGCGCGCGGGCGTCTACGTGTGCAACAACGCGGGGGTGAACGCGCAGGCCGTTGCCGAACAGGCCGTCCTGCTGATGCTCGCGCTGCTTCGAAAATTCAGGCCGTATGAGGACATGGTCTACGCGGGCCGCCAGATGGAGGCCAAGACCGCCTGCTTTAAAAACGGTATGCCGGAGCTGGGCTCCATGCGCGTCGGAATCGTCGGGCTCGGCGCGATCGGACAGGCGACGGCGGAGCGCCTGGGGGCGTTCGGCTGCCGTCTCGGCTATTACAGCCGGACGAAAAAGCCGGAGTCCGGCATCGAGTACCTGCCGCTTGAGGAGCTGTACGCGTCGAGCGATATCGTTTCGCTGCATGTGCCGGTCACACCGGAGACGGAAAACATGATCAACGACGATACGCTCAGAAGATTTAAGCCCGGAGCGATTCTCATCAACACCGCCCGCGGCGAGCTCGTCGACCATGAGGCGGCGGCGCGGGCGATCCTGTCGGGGCGGCTGGGCGGCTTTGGCGCAGACACGCTCGCGCCGGAACCGGTATTGGCGGACAACCCGTTTCTAGAGGCGCTGCCGCCGGAATACAGGGACCGCGTGGCGCTCTCCCCGCATATCGCGGGCATCACCGCCGGCTGTTTCATACGGGCGTATGAGACGATCTTCTCAAACATCGCCGCCGTATCGCGCGGCGAGCGTCCCCGCTGCATCGTGAACGGGCTTTGAGCGAATTTTTTTATCAGAGTCCGGAAGCGCAGCGTAGCCCGCAAAACTTTGCGGCTCTTTCCAGCTGACTCCGGCGCATTAAACAAAAAGACCGATTGTTTCCAATGGCTGAAACAATCGGCTTTCTTTGTTGTTAGGCTTTCCGGGCCGTCGGACCGTCTTACCTGCCGCTCTGCCCGCAATACTCCTTCAGCAATAAAATGGCCTCCCTGTACCCCTCGAAGCCCTTTCCGGCGATCGTTTTAAGGCAGGCCGCCGAGATGTAAGAATGGCGGCGGAATGCCTCGCGGCTGTTGATATCCGACAGGTGCACCTCGACGGCGGGGAGCGCCACCGCCTTCAGCGCGTCGAGTATGGCCACGCTCGTGTGCGTATAGGCGGCGGGATTGATGACGATCCCGTCGACTTTTTTATACGCCCACTGGAGGATGTCCACGATCGCGCCCTCGCTGTTGGAGTGGAAAAGCTCGACCTCGACGCCGGCGTCCTTCGCCGCGCCGCGGATGAAGTCCAGCAGGTCAGCGTAGCTTTTTTTTCCGTAGATATCCGGCTCCCGAAGGCCCAGAAGATTGATGTTGGGCCCGTTGACGACTAGAAATTTCACAGTCCAAGCGCCTCCATGATCAAATTTGCCGTCTCCTCGACGCCGCCCCGGACGGCAAGCTTGACGTCGCACCATTCGTTGTACAGCGGCAGCCGCTTTTCAGCCAGCGCCAAAATGCCGTTTTGGATCGAGAGCGGACGTCCGTCGGCCGGCAGCTCGGACAGCTCCCGGTCCAAAAAGACGCATGTGCTGTTTTGGCGGATGAGTCGCAGGTTCTCCGGCATCGTGACGATGCCGCCGCCAGTTGCGATGACCGCGCCGCTTTTTTTGACCGCGTCGGCAAGCGTGTCCGATTCGAGCCGGCGGAAAGCCGCCTCGCCGTCCTCCAGAAAGATCTCCGGGATGCTCTTCCCGGATTTTTCGGTGATCAGGACATCCGTGTCGTAGAAGTCGCGGACCGCGAGGCGCGCCAGCGCCGCGCCGACCGCCGTTTTGCCGCTGCCGGGCATCCCGATGAGGATGATGTTCTTCGTCAGCCGGCCGATCCGATCCGTGATGCTGTCAATGACGGCGTCGTCAATGGCCGCGCCCGTAAAGAGTTCGGCCGCGCGCCACGCCTGCGCCACGAGCATCGGCAGCCCGTTGACGAATGGGATGCCGAGCGCCTCGGCGTCAAGCAGGAGTTTCGTCCGCGCCGGGTTGTAGATGATATCGACGACGGCGCGGCAGGCGGGAAACGCGGACAGTCCAACGGGCGACGCGCCGGTGTCCGGATACATCCCGACGGGCGTCGTGTTGACGACGAGCTCCGCGTCGGCGTGGCGGCCGAGGTTTTGATAATTGTCCGGGCCGCTCCGCGAGACCGTGACGAGCTCGCCCGCGCCGCGGCCCGTCAGGACGGCGCGCACGGTTGCGGAGGAGCCGCCGCTGCCTAAAATCAACGCTTTTTTGCCGGAGATATCCACCGCCAGCTTGTCCAAAAGATAGGAAAATCCGTCGTAGTCCGTGTTGTCCCCCAAAAGGCCGCCGTCCGGCCTGCGCAGGAGTGTGTTGACGCTGCCGATCTTTTGCGCTTTTACGGAAAGCTCGTTGCAATAGGGAATGACGGTTTTTTTATACGGTATGGTGACGTTCAGACCGTCGAAACCGCCGTGAAGCAGAAAATCTCCAACCTCGGCGGGAGCGATCTCAAACAGGCGGTATTCATAATCGCCGAGATACGAATGGATGAGCGGGGAGAAGCTGTGGGAGAGCTTTTCCCCGAGCAGCCCGAAAGTTTTAATCATAACATCTCCTGTTTTGTGCTTTTATATCTCATAAGGCTGCGTATGACACAAAGCGTTATCCTATCCCGCCCGCCACCCCAAATGCAGGGGCTGCACCCCTGTGACCCTGTGCTGAAGGGGGCAGATTAAATGATTGCGCCGCAACAGGCGACAGAAGCCGGAAACCAGCGCTTAGCTTGTTAAGTGTTCGGCGTGTATCAGCTTAAGAACATACATCTAAAGCAAAGCACATGGCTTTGATACGGGGTGGGGGATACATAAGGGGGAGGCGGCTTCGCATAAAGCCTTCCCCTTATGCGCATCTTTTGGTCACTTTTCTGTGCGAGCAGAAAAGCGACCCTGCGGAGCACGTGCTTCGTCTTTTTTATATCCCGCCCGCCAGCCGGCGGAGGAAAGGAACGAAAGCACACCAATATCATACGATCTCCGAGTAGCTGCCGAGGTACTTGAATTCCTCGCAGACGCTGTCCAGCTCGCTCATGAGCTCGGCAAACTGCGGCGCGTAGACGGGCGCGTCGAGGTCGAAGTAGAACATGAACTCAAAGTCGCGGTCGGGGAGCGGCCGGCTCTCGAGCTTGATGAGGTTGATGCCGAGCGCGTAAAACCGGCTTAGTATACGGTAAAGCGAACCGGGTTTATGCGGCACGACGAGCATAATGCTCGTCTTGTCCGCGCCGGGATAGATCTCGAGATCTTTCGAGATGGTGATGAAGCGTGTGTAGTTGTTGCCCTTGTCCTGGACCGATTCGGCCAGGCATTCCAGGCCGTACAGCTCGGCGCAGTAGCGTGACGAGAGCGCCGCGATGTCGCTGCGGTCCGATTGCGAGACCATCTGAGCGGCGGCCGCCGTGTTTTCGCAGGGCGTGACCTTGACGTCGCCGAGCGTTTTCAGAAAGCCGGCGCACTGGATGATGGCCTGCTCGTGCGAGAAGATCTCCCGGATGCCGCGCAGGCCGACGCCGGGCTTGGCCAGCAGATTGTGGTCGATCTTCAGCCGCGTTGAGCGTACGATGTAAAAATGGTAGCGCATCATAAGGTCGTAGATTTTGTTGATGGAGCCGGCCGTGCTGTTTTCCAGGGGCAGCACGCCGTACCGGCACAGGCCTGAATCGATGGCGTTGAAGACGCTTTCAAAGCTCGTGCAGTACATGATGTTCGGGACGGTAAACAGCTTCTCGCACGCCAGCTGCGAGTAGGCGCCCTCGACGCCCTGACACGCCACGACGGGATTTTGCGGGAAGAGCTTTTCGGTGTTTTCAACGGCGTTCGTGATCTTTTCCACGACGGGGGAGACCGGGTAGAGCGTTTTTTCCTGGTATGTCCGGCTCAGGTCGAACAAGAGCGAATACAGCGCCGAGGCGTAGGTGCGCAGCTCGGCGGGCGCTTTGGCCGTCACGTCGCCGAGCTTGCGGCGCTCGCGCTCCGGGTCGTATACGGTGAGGCCGTTTTCCTTTTTGTAAAGCGCGATCCTGCCGGAGACCTCCATGCGTTTGACGAACGCCTCGACAAGCCGCTCGTCGGCCTCGTCGATCTGCTGCCTTAAATCCTTGATTTCCATTCTCTTTCTCCTTCCCGGTATTTGTTGTTTTCAAGCCAGGCGTCGTAAATCGCGATGGCGGCCGCGGCCTCGACGACGGGCACGGCGCGCGGGACAATACAGGGGTCGTGCCGGCCCCCGACGCTCAGCCTGACGTTCGCTCCGCTTTTTAGGCTGACGCTGTCCTGCTCGGCCGCGATGGACGGCGTCGGCTTGACGGCCGCGCGGAAGATCACCGGCATGCCCGACGTGATGCCGCCGAGGATGCCGCCGTGGTTGTTGGTATATGTCCGGATATCCCCGCCGTCGGCGTAAAAGCCGTCGTTGTTCTCCGAGCCGCGCCGGGCCGAGCCGTCAAATCCACTGCCGAACTCGACGCCCTTGACGGCCGGGATGCCGAACACAAGGGACGCGATGCGGTTTTCCATTCCGTCGAACATGGGGTCGCCGAGCCCGCCGGGGACGCCGATGGCAGCGCACTCGATCACGCCGCCCAGCGAGTCGCCCGACGACCGCGCCTCCTCGACGGCGGCGAGCATAGCCTTCCCCCGGTTTTGGTCTAGGACGGGGAAGGGTATGTTTTTCAATGCCTCAAAAATGTCCCGGTTGACGTTGACCGGATCGAACGGCGCGTCCGTGATCGCGCCGATCAAGGCAATATGCGCGGCGATGAAGATGCTTTCTCTCTCGAGAAGCTGGAGGCATATCCCGCCGGCAACGCACAGCGGGGCCGTGAGCCGCCCCGAGAAGTGACCGCCGCCCGATATGTCCTGCGCGCCATGAAACTTGAGCTGCGCCGTATAGTCGGCGTGGGCGGGACGCGGCACGTCCCTCAGCTTGTCGTAATCTCCGGAGCGCGTGTCGGTATTGCGGATGACGGCGGCGAGCGGCGCGCCGCACGTGACGCCGCCGGCCAGCCCCGACAGGAATTCCGGCGCGTCGGCTTCCCTGCGCTGCGTGCCGTAACGCGTACCGCCGGGCGCGCGGCGGGCCAGGAAAGCGCCCAGAGCCGCCTCGTCGATTTTAAAACCGGCCGGGAGCCCGTCGATCACGACGCCGATGGCCGGCGCGTGCGACTGGCCGAAGACCGAGATTTTTATGTTTTTACCCGTCATGGAAGACATCGCTGAACCTCCTCGATGCCGCCGCCCAAAGCGGCGAAATCCGCAAAGAAGCCGGGGTAAGACTTGCCGACGGCTTCCGCCCCTTTTATTGTAACAGCTCCGCGGCAGACTGTCGAGACGACGGCGGCCGTCATGGCGATGCGGTGGTCCCCGTGGGAGCTCACGACGCCGCCCCGCAGCTCCGGTTTGCCGCTTAAAATAAGGCCGTCGTCCGTCTGCGTTATGTCCGCGCCGAGTCCGGACAGCGTTTCGGTAACGGCCTTGAGACGGTCGCTCTCCTTGAGCCGGAGCCGGCCTGCGTTCGAGATGACCGTCCGGCCGCGGCTCACGGCCGCGACGGCGGCCAGGACGGGGACGAGGTCCGGCGTGTCCCCGGCGTCGATGTCGATGCCGTGCAGGTCGCCGCGCGATACGGTAACCGTGCCGCCATCAACCGAAACCCGCGCGCCGAAGCGCTCGAGGAATGTCATAATCGCTTTGTCCCCCTGCGGGGAAGAGGGATCGAGCCCCGCGACGGTAACGCTCCCGCCGCCGACCGCGCCGAGCGAGAGCCAGAACGCGGCGTTCGACCAGTCGCCCTCGACCGCGAGCGCGCCGGGGGCGTTATAGCGCTGATTGCCCGGCACGGTGAAGCTGTGCGCGTTCATCCTGACGCCAATCCCGAAGGTTTTGAGGCAGGCCAGGGTCATGTCGACATACGGCCGGGATTCGACGGCGCCGCCGACTTCGATGAGGCTGTCCTCCTTTAAAAGCGGCAGTGCCAGAAGCAGGCCGCTGATGAACTGCGACGAGATGTTGCCCGGTATCCGATAGCGCCCGCCTGAGAGCTGCCCGCCGGTGTACAGCGGACTTTTGCCCGACATGGACAGGGCGCAGCCATGGCCTGTCAGCTCCTCGTACAAAGGGGACAGCGGACGCGAGGGAAGACGGCCGCCCATGCGAAACGTCGCGCCGGCGCCCAGCGCGCAGGCCACGGGGAGCAGGAACCGCAGCGTCGAGCCGCTCTCTCCGCAGTCGAGTACCCGTTCTCCGGGCACGGGGCGGGGGATGGGCAGGATGTCATACCCGCCGCCGTCGTATTTGACCTTCGCGCCAAGGGCGTCGAGACACCGGACGGTCGCGTCGATGTCGTCCGACGTCTCCGCGCAGAGAATCCGCGAGGGACCGGCAGCCAGCGCCGCGCCGATGAGCAGGCGGTGGGCCTGCGATTTCGACGCGATCGCGCGGATTGTCCCGCCGCCCGCGGGACGAGTGATTTTTATGTCCATACTGAAACTCCGTTATAGGCCGGGCGCTATAAAGCTTTCGAGCGCTTCGACCGGGATGTCTTTAAGAGCGCATATTCCGACGCGTTCGACCACGGTCAGCGTGATCGTGCCGCCGCTGCGCTTTTTATCGCTGAGCGCCGCGCGCGCAAGCTCCGCGGCCCCGCGGTCCGTCTTGACCGGCAGACCGCCGGCCTCGATCCGCGCGGTGATTTCCCGCGCAGCCTCGTCGGTGCAGATGCCGCTTTTCGCGCAGGCCCGCGCCATGACGGCCATGCCGACGGCGACGGCCCTGCCGTGCGACACGGCATATTCGCTCAGTCGCTCGACGGCGTGCCCGACGGTGTGGCCGAAGTTCAACAGCTTGCGCGGACCGGCCTCAAACTCGTCGGCGTCCACAATGTCGCGCTTGATGGACACGCAGCGGGTTACGATCTCCTCCAGCTGCGGCTGAACCGGATTCCCGAGCCTGTCAAAGAGGTCCCGGTCGGCGATGACGCCGTATTTGATGACCTCGGCCAGGCCGTCCGTAAAAATATCGCCGCTCAGCGTGTCCAGAAGCGCCAGGTCGCACAGGACGAGTTTCGGCTGATAAAACGCGCCGGCGAGGTTTTTGCCCGCGTCCAGGTCGATGGCCGTCTTGCCGCCGACCGAGGAGTCCACCGCGGCCAAAAGCGTCGTCGGGATCTGGATGAAACGCACGCCGCGCATGTACGCGGCCGCGGCGAAGCCGGCCAGGTCACCGACGACGCCGCCGCCCAGCGCGACGACGGCGTCCGCGCGCGTCAGTCGGCTTTCAGCGAGAAAATTGAGAAGGCCGATGAAAGTCTCCGCGTTTTTCGAGGCCTCCCCGTTTGGGATCACATACCTGACGGCGCGCAGACCGGACGCGGAGAGGGAAGCCGTGAGCCGGTCCCCATACAGCCGGTCGACGATGTCGTCCGTCACAACGGCGGCCGAGCCGCCCGGGGCGAAGGGCCGGACGTATCCGCCCGCGCCGTCCAGAAGGCCTGAGCCGATCAGGATGTCGTATGTTTTCGAGGCGCTTACAGTTACAGTCTTCACCGGCCGTCCACTTCCTCCTTGATCCTCGCGCCCTCGTCCAGCAGCGCCCGAAGAGTGTCCCTGTCCCCGCCGCACAGCGCCCGGCGGTAATGTGAGAGCGCGCCGATCAGCGTGTCCAGCTCCCGGGTCAGCATGTCGCCGTTGTCCAGGAAGAGCTCGGCCCACATGTCCGGGTTGAGCCAGGCCACGCGCGTGAGGTCCTTGTAGCTGCCGGCCGAAAAGCCCTTGTGCGCCCGCGCTGTCGGGCTTTTGATGTAGGCGTTCGAGACGATGTGCGCCATCTGGGACGTGAACGCGATCATCCTGTCGTGCGTCTCGGCCGTCGTGACGGTCAGGTGTCCGAAGCCGACGGGCCCCAGCGCGCGCTCGATCCGGTCAAACAGCTCCACGTCGTCGTAGACGGGCGGGACGAGTATCATGGCCGCGCCCTTGAACAGCGTGGCGCGGCTGTATTTGAAGCCGGAATTGTGCGTGCCGGCCATCGGGTGTCCGCCGACGAACGTGAAGCCGTGCCGTTCGGCAATCCCGAAGCAGACCTGGCACACGGAGCGCTTGACGCCGCAGCAGTCGAAGACGATCGCCTTTTCGGGGATATCCGGCGCGATACGCTCGAGATAGTTGATGGCGTCCTTCGGATAGACGGCGATGAAGATGACGTCGCATAGCCCGACGGTTTCCCTGTCGAGCGGCAGATCGACCGCGCCGGCCAGCTGCGCGATGCCGAGCACGGCGTCGTCTATGTCGTGGCCGTAGACCGTGTGGCCGGGCTCGCTCTTGTACGCCTTCGCGAGCGAGCCGCCGATGAGGCCGAGTCCCGCGATGCCGACGTTCATTCCGCGATCACCTCCCGGATCCGGCGCACCCTCGCGGCGACGTCGTCAAACTGCTCGGGCGTCAGGGACTGCGCGCCGTCGCACAGGGCGCACGGCGGGTCGTTGTGCACCTCGATCATGATGGCGTCGGCCCCGGCGGCCGCGGCCGCCATCGCCATGGATTTTACGAGCCGGGACATGCCGGTCGCGTGGCTGGGGTCGACGACAATCGGCAGGTGCGTGAGCTCCCGCAGCATCGGGACGGCCGACAAATCGAGCGTGTTGCGCGTGTACGTCTCAAACGTCCGGATGCCGCGTTCGCAGAGCATGACGTTCTGATTGCCGCCCGCCATGATGTATTCCGCGCTCATCAGAAGCTCCTTGAGCGTATTGGCGAGCCCGCGCTTTAAGAGGATCGGTTTGTCCGTTTTGCCGAGCTCCTTTAAAAGCTCGAAGTTCTGCATGTTGCGCGCGCCGACCTGGATGATGTCGACCTCACTGAACAGCTCCAGATGATCTGTATTCATGATCTCGGTGATGATGGGCATGCCCGTCTTCTTTTTGACCTCGAGCAGAAGCTCGATACCCTCGGCTCTGAGGCCCTGGAAGTCGTACGGCGACGTGCGCGGCTTGAACGCGCCGCCGCGCAGAATCGCCGCGCCGGACGCCTTGACGCGCTCGGCGATCCCGAGGATCTGCTCGGGCGACTCGACCGAGCACGGGCCGGCGATCAGCTGGAAATGACCGCCCCCGATTTTGAAGCCGGCGACGTCGACGACCGTGTCGTCGGGGTGGAATTTTCGGTTTGCGCTCTTGAACGGTTCCGTAATGCGCGTGACGGACTCGATCATTTCGAGGCCCTCCAGAAGCTCCGTATCGATCTTGCTCGTGTCGCCGATGAGCCCGATGATCGTCCGGTACTCCCCGACCGACAGGTGTACGTCGAGGCCCCTGCTTTTAAACCATTTCGTCAGGTTGTCAATCTGCTGCTGCGTCGTGCCGGGCTTCAATACTGCGACCATTTTATTTTTCCTCCTTAGCCTCTTGATAGTTTGTAAAAAAATTGAATAAAGGTCTGAATTCGTTTGACATGCCTCCCGCCGGCGGGAGGGAAGTGCAGGGCGCTTGCAGCATACCCGAATAAACAAAGGAGGCCTTGCAGCGATTCATCTGCAGGCCTCTCATACGCTTGTTCCGTTTATCGGGAACGCTATATCGTATTGTTTGCAGCATAAATCGCTTTTACCTTTTTTTTATAAAAGTAAAAGTAATAATATGAAGCTGCAAAAAACACATTTTTCATGAATATCTCCAATGAAGTTGTTGCCTTACTTTAACATATGCCGCGAGACGTGTCAAGTGTTCGGGACAAAAAAAGTTTAACGCTTTAAATCTTTTATGCGGTAAATTTTTTATACCAATTGCTGCAGATTTAATGTAACCGCCAGACAGATTGCCGCTTTATCAAGACTCGATGCGCCGTTTAAATGAAACCGTCAGCTCGCCGTCCTTCCAGGTCAACCGCCTCGGACCATTCCGGCGTCCCGGCGCGCCGTCCCTGACGAGCGGGCCGGTGCGGAAAGCGGATAGCATCACCCCGATGAGCGCCATGTTGACGACGGTGGCCGTGTTGCCGTAGGAGACGAGCGGCAGGGAAAAGGAATAGATAAGTACGAAGCCGAGGTTCGTGGCCACATACAACGCCGCCTGGAGCGTCAGCGTCAGCATTACGGCGAAAGAGACAAGCCTGCCCAGCATGTTCTTTTGCTTATAGCACAGCCTGAAACCGCTGTACAAAAACGCCGCGAAAATCGCCATGACGACGATGAAAGCGATCCAGCCGAGGTTATGAATGAGCCACGTCAGCAGGAAATCCGTACCCATGTAGGCAAAATAGGGGACGCCCGCGCTGTACTCGCCCGTGACCCCGCGCCCGATAAAACGTGCGCCGCCCACCAGCTCTCTGACAACGACGCCCTTCCAGCCCATCTTCATAGGGTCGTTCGAGGGATTAAAGGCTACGGCGGCATGCGATGCGAAATAGCCGTCCGCGGGAAGGAACAACGAGAGCAAAACGGCGGCGGTCACAACCGCCCCGCCGATCAAGATGAACGAGCGTGCCCGGCCGAGCGAAAACCAGTCTCCGGCGGCGGCGGCAATCAGCAGCGCCGGAGCGGACAGGACCGTGACGGCAAGCCCCGTGACCGACGGCACAAGCAGGCAGCAGAAGCTCAAAAGGACCGCGCCGCCAAACGCTAAAAGCAGCCCGGCAAGCCGCCTGCCGCGCAGGCGGTACAGCAGGGCGGAAAAAGCCAGGGGATAAAGCAGCAGTACGTACTGGACATAATAGTACTGTCCGCCGATTCTGCGCTGTCCCGGGATAACGCATAGCGCAATAACCGACAGCAGTATGCCTGAGTAAACGAGCAGAGGGCGTTTGCCGATGATTGTAAAATCCAGAAAGTACGCGCACAGCAGGCAGCCCGTCCCAAGCAGGATGGCCGCCGCGTTATAAAGGGGCTGCAGCGGTAAATCGCTGTCGTAGGTCAGAAACAATTTAATGAATAAGCCGAGGAGCGCCAGCAGCGCGGTCAGCGCGAACAGCGCCCACGCCGGTTTCGGGCGGTGAACGCGGTCAAGCTCCGCGCCGACCTGTACGGCGTCGCCCATCTGCCGGACGGACTCGCAGACCGCCGCGTCCTCGTCCATGCCGCTTTTTATGAGCGCGTCGCGCTGGTCGCAAAGGTGCGCTCCAATCTCCTGCTCAATGACCGGCCGGGCTTTCTGCCAGCGAAGCTGGCGACACACGAGATCGGTATACTCGCGGAAGGTATCAGGTATCGGCAAGCGAAGCACCTCCCCGCAGGACACGGTTGACCGCGCCTGTGTACACCGTCCATTCGGCCTGCTTTTCGGCCAGCTGCTTTTTACCCTTGCGGGTGAGCTGATAATACCGGCGCGGCCGCTGCGTTTTTTCGTCCTTTTCGTAGGAAAGGATCAGCTCCTTGGCCTCCAGAGCATGCAGCAGCGGATATAGCGTCCCGGCCTTCAGCACAAAGGTGCGGTCGGATCGCCGCGCCAATTCCTCTATCATCTGGTATCCGTACATATCCTGCCCGTCCAGCAGCCTGAGCACAAGCATCGTCGTGCTGCCGGTCAGCAGGCTCTTGTCAATGGACATGCTCCGCCTCCTCATATATAGATTGTCTATACTATATATCGGCAGTCTATATATTGTCAAGCAAATTTATCAACCCGGTGCGCCGTCGTTTTCGGTTCATAATATTCCGCAAAGCCGGCAATACAGGGAAAACCCTAAAACGCGGCATCGTCAGGCCGCAGACCGTACACGGAAGGGCGGGCGAGCGGCTGTATAATAATGGCAGGAGGGCTGTATAATAAGCTTTGTATTGACAACGGAGGAATAAACAAGTAAAATCCCTTATATAATTAGTTAGTTATACTAACTAAATAAATGACCGGGAAGGCGTTTTGCGCTGTCGGGGGGTGAGTCGATGCGGGAATTTCAAAAGACGCTCAATTATATGCTGACAGAAATATATCACAATATCATGCGCGTGGAAGAGGAGTTTTTACAAAAAAACCACCGGATCAACCTCACGATCCGGGAGATGCACCTGATCGAATGCGTCGGGACGGACCGGGAAAACGGCAAGACGATCAGCGAAATTGCCGATTACTTAAAGGTTGCCCGGCCGACAGTGACCGTGGCCGTCGGCAAGCTGGAGAGGAAAGGGTACCTATCCAAAAACGGCTGCTTAAACGACGGGCGGGTCGTGCGCGTGAAGCTGACGCGGGAAGGCCGAAAGGTCGACCTGTACCATCAGCGGTATCATATGATGATGATACACGAGATCGAGGACGAGTTTGACGAGGAAGAGCGGGGAAGCCTCCTGCGCGCCGTCAAACGGCTCAATACATTTTTTGAAAGAAGCGTTGGAGCGAAAACATGAGTTTTAAAGTACTTGGTACCGGCCGTTTTGTGCCGGAGCGCGTCGTGACGAACGAGGAACTGTCCCGGCTGGTGGAGACCTCGGACGAGTGGATCACCCAGAGGGTTGGGATCAGGGAGCGCCGCGTGTGCACGACGGAAACGGCGGCCGACCTGGCTTTTGCCGCAGCGCAAAACGCGCTGGAGATGAGCCGGACGACGCCTGCCGAGCTGGACATGATCATCTGCGCGACCATCAGCGCCGACGACGCGTCGCCGTCGATGGCGTGCGCGATACAGAACCTGCTGGGCGCGACTTGTCCCGCCATGGATGTGAGCGCCGCCTGCAGCGGCTTCATATACGCCCTTGACACAGCCGCCGGTTATTTCGCGCGGGGCAGGGTCAAAAAGGTGCTCGTGGTCGGAGCGGAGCGCCTGAGCCGGCTGCTCGACTGGACGGACCGCAACACGTGCGTCATATTTGCAGACGGCGCGGGTGCGATGGTGCTCGGCGAGGGAGATAATTACCTGGCGTCCAAGCTGCATGCGAAGGGCGGCGACACCGTCATTAAAATACCGAATTACGCGGGAGCGTCGCCGTTCAATGAGCTTGAGGCGAAAAAGCCGGTGATCTATATGAACGGGCAGGAGACGTATAAATTTGCCGTCAACGCCCTGTCGGGCGATCTGACCGACGTCATTTTACAGGCGGGACTGACGCCGGACGACATCGCCTGGGTCGTCCCGCATCAGGCCAACACCCGCATCATCGACGCGGCGAGCCGCAAGGTATCCATCCCGGCTGAAAAATTCGCCCTGAACATTGAAAAGTACGGCAATACCTCGGCCGCGAGCGTCCCGATCCTGGTCGACGAGCTCAACCGGGAAGGGCGGCTGAACGACGGGGATTATCTGGCGCTGTGCGCCTTCGGCGGCGGACTGACGAGCGCGGCCTGCATCCTTCGCTGGGGCGCGTAAGCGCGCTGTCTGTTTTTGTAAAAAACGCATTGAACGAAAGGTCCGACGCGTTTATAATAATTTATGGGGGCAAAAAACATGATTTTTGAAAAAGTGGCTGGGATGATCGCGGAGCATTTTGGATGCGCCGCCGAGGATATTCAGGAAGATACGACGTTTGAATCCCTGGGGATCGACTCGCTCGATACCGTGGAAATGGTGATGGAGCTCGAAGAGGAGCTCGGCATCGAGATCGAGCTGGAGGAGAAGCTCGAAACGATCGGGGAGTTTGTCCAATTCATCGAATCGAAGCTGGAACAAAAATAACGGAAGGAATCTGACTTCATGATCAAAACGCCGGTATGCGAGCTTTTAGGCATTGATTATCCGATATTTCAGGGCGGCATGGCGTGGATCGCCGACGGTCGCCTGGCCGCGGCCGTGTCGAACGGCGGGGGGCTCGGAATCATTTCCGCCATGAACGCGGGGCCTGATTACCTGCGCGACCAGATCAAAATCGCGCGGGAACTGACCGACAAACCCTTCGGGGTTAACATCATGCTGATGAGCCCCTTCGCGGAGGAGGTCAGCCGGGTCGTCGCCGAGTCAAAGGTCGACGTCGTCACGACGGGCGCGGGCAATCCGTCAAAGTATATGGCCCTGTGGAAGGACGCGGGCGTCAAGGTCATACCGGTTGTGGCGTCTGTCGCGCTGGCAAAGCTGATGACGCGCGCGGGCGCTTCTGCCATCATCGCCGAAGGCGGAGAGAGCGGCGGGCATGTCGGCGAGACCACAACGCTCGTCCTGGTGCCGCAGGTCGTCGACGCGACGGACCTGCCGGTCATCGCGGCCGGCGGAATTGCAGACGGGCGCGGCGTCGCGGCCTGCTTCATGCTGGGCGCCCAGGGCGTCCAGCTCGGCACGCGTTTTCTGGTGGCCGACGAGTGCTCGGTACACGACAACTACAAAGACAAGATTATCAAAGCCAACGACATCGCGACCATCGCCACGGGCAAACGTCTGGGACATCCCGTCAGATGCCTGAAGACGCCGTTTTCGCGCGCGTTTTTTAAGGCGGAGTATACGGATATATCAGATGAAGACCTGGAGCAGATGGGCGCGGGCGCGCTGCGGTTGGCGGCTGTCGAGGGCGATACGGAAAAAGGCAGCTTCCTGGCAGGCCAGGTTGCCGGCATGGTCAACAAGAGACAGCCGGCCGCGGAAATGATCCGCGAGATATTCATCGAAGCGGAACAGGTGTTAAATGGAGCGGGAAAATGGGTAAAGTAGCATTTGTATTCCCGGGACAGGGCGCTCAGTATGGAGGAATGGGTCGCGAGCTTCGTGACGGCAGCCCGGCCGCGCGGGAGATATTCGATATGGCCGACGCGATACGGCCCGGCACGTCCCGGCAGTGCTTTTACGGGACGGCGGAAGAACTGTCCGTTACTGAAAACACGCAGCCTTGCCTGTACTGCGTCGATCTGGCGGCGGCGGCTGCGCTCAGGGAGGCCGGCGTCCGGCCGGACCTGACGGCCGGGTTCTCGCTCGGCGAGCTCGCGGCGCTGTCGTTTTCCGGGGCGCTGTCGTATGAAGACGCGTTCCGTCTCGTCTGCCGGCGGGCAGGGCACATGCACCGCGCCGCGCAGAGCTGCGATGCGGCGATGGCTGCCGTGCTGAAGCTCGACGACGAGACGGTGATGCGGCTGTGCGGGGAGTTTCCGAATGTTTATGCCGTCAATTTCAACAGCCCCGGACAGGTCGTCGTTTCCGGCGAAACCGGCGCGCTCGACGCTTTTAAGCAGCTTGTCGCCGAAGCGGGGGGGAAGGTCATGATGCTCAAGGTCAGCGGCGGGTTCCATTCGCCGTTTATGGCGACGGCCTTCGAGGCATTTCTCGGCGATCTGGACGGCTTCGAGCTCAAAGCGCCGGACGTCCCGGTCTATGCCAACGTGACGGCGCAGCCGTACGCGGGCGACTTAAAGCGTCTTTTGGCCGAGCAGATCATAAGCCCCGTCTGGTGGCAGAAAACAGTGGAAAACATGATTAAAGACGGCGCGGATACGTTCGTCGAGGTCGGGCCAGGAAAGGTCCTGTCGGGACTCATCCGGCGGATCTCCGGCACGGCGCGCGTGCTGAACGTGGAGGACGCGGAAAGCTTAAGGAAAACGGCGGCGGAGGTGCGCGCGGATGCTTAACGGAAAAGTGGCGCTCGTCACGGGCGCGTCCCGGGGGATCGGTCGGGCAGTCGCCCTCAAATTTGCCGCGCTTGGCGCGGATATTGCCGTCGTCTACGCCGGCAATACGGAAAAAGCGCGGGAAGTCGTCCTGGCCGCGCGTGAAATCGGCGTGAGGGCCGAGGCGTTTCAATGCGACGTGTCCGATTTTGAGGCCGTCAAAAAGACGGTGGAAGCCGTGAAAGCGGCGCTCGGTCCCGTCGACATACTCGTCAACAACGCCGGCATAACAAACGACGGTCTGGTGATGTCCATGAAGGAAGAGGCGTTCGACGGCGTCGTCGGCGTCAACCTGAAGGGCGCGTTCAACATGATACGCCACGTGTGCCCGATGCTCGTCAGAAAGCGGTACGGAAAGATCATCAATATTACGTCCGTGTCCGGCCTCATGGGAAATCCCGGTCAGGCCAACTATTCGGCCGCGAAGGCGGGCCTTGTGGGCCTGACGAAGTCGGTCGCCCGGGAGCTGGCCTCCCGGAACGTCTGCTGCAACGCAATCGCGCCCGGCCTCATTACAACGGACATGACAAAAGACATAGCGGACGGCCATCCGCTCAAATCCGCGATACCGCTCGGCCGGGTGGGTCTCCCCGAGGAAGTCGCGGAACTGGCCGCATTTTTAGCGCAGGACTGCTCCGATTACATAACCGGCGAGGTTATCCGGATCGACGGCGGCCTGGCAATGTGATAAGCGGGGTATGAGAGATGAAGAGAGTGGTTGTTACGGGTCTGGGCGCCGTTACGCCCGTCGGAAACGACATCCGTTCGATGTGGGAAAGCCTCGTTGCGGGCCGTCACGGGATCGGCCCGATCACGAAATTTGACTGCGCCGATTTCAAGGCCAAGGTGGCCGCCGAGGTCAGGGATTTTGACCCGCTGGCCTTTATGGAAAAAAGCGACGTGCGCCGCAGCGACCTGTATTCGCAGTATGCGATGGCGGCCGCGGTGCAGGCGATGACGGACAGCGGGCTGGAGGGGACTGTCGAGCCGGAACGGTTCGGCGTGTCGTTCGGCTCCGGCATCGGCGGGATCATCACGCTGACAAACGAGCATCAGAAGCTCCTCGCGGGCGGGCCGCGCAAAATTTCGCCCCTGTTTGTGCCGATGATGATCTCCAATATCGCGGCCGGCAATATCGCGATCCGTTATAAGGCCAAGGGTTCGTGCATCTGCACCGTCTCGGCCTGCGCCACCGGCACCAACGCCATCGGCGAGGCTTTCCGTACCATCAAGCACGGGTACGCCGACGCCGTTATCACCGGCGGCAGCGAGGCGGCCGTCATGCCGCTGGCCGTCGCGGGTTTCATGAATATGACGGCGCTGACCGCGGCGGCAGACCCGGACGCGGCGTCGCTGCCGTTTGACAAACGCCGTTCCGGCTTTGTCATGGGCGAGGGGGCGAGCGCGCTGATCCTGGAGGAGTACGAGCACGCGAAGGCGCGCGGCGCGAAGATTTACGCCGAGATCGCCGGATACGCCTCGACGTGCGACGCGTATCACATTACGGCGCCGGAGCCGGACGGCGCTTCGAGCGCGCGCGCGATCCGAGACGCGTTCGACGAGGCCGGAAGGCCGGAAGGCACCGTTTACTTCAACGCGCACGGCACCGGCACGCCGCTCAACGACACGTCGGAGACGCTCGCCATCAAAAAGGCGTTCGGAGACCGCCTCGGCGACGTGCTCGTGAGTTCGACGAAGTCGATGACGGGCCATATGCTCGGCGCGGCCGGGGCTGTGGAAGCCGCCGTCTCCGTCCTCGCGATCCAGGAGGGTATCGTCCCTCCGACGGTGGGGCTTCTCGAACCCGACCCGGACTGCGACCTGGACTACGTGCCGCTCGTGGCCCGGAGGGCCGATGTGAGAAGCGCGCTGTCGGTGTCGCTCGGGTTCGGCGGGCATAACGCCTGCGTCGCGTTTAAAAGGCCCGACTGAAGAGCAGACCGGCTTAAACCCGAAATGCATTGAATGGCTGATACAGCACTGAAAAGATACGGATAAAGGGGCGTCGTCCGAATGCGCCGCCTTTAAGGGAGAAGACGTTGGACAGATCTGAGATCATGAAAATTCTGCCGCACCGCGACAACATGCTCCTTGTCGACGAGGTGGATCTGAGAGACGGCAAAGCGTACGGAAAATACCGCGTACGAGGCGACGAGTGGTTTTTGAAAGGTCATTTTCCGGGAAATCCGGTCGTTCCGGGCGTGATATTGTGCGAGATCCTGGCGCAGGCCGGATGCGCGCTCATCGCCGAGGAACTCAAAAAAGGCGCCACGCCGTATTTTACGGGCCTGGACAAGGTGAAAATCAAAACACCCGTGAAGCCCGGCGATACGATCGAGACCGAGTGCGTCCTGGTGAAATCGAAGCACCCGTTTTATTTTGCCGAGGGGAATGCCAGGGTCTGCGGAAAGCTCTGCGTTCGCGCGGAATTCTCGTTCGCGCTGATGAAAAGACCGCCGTCCGGCGGATGACAGGCCGGCTTCTTCCCTGACCCGTAAAAAACGGGCGGGATGGCCGCAATATTTCCTGAAAGAGCATGGTGACGAGTGATGACACTTGATTCCTTATTTAAAAAACCGAAAAACGAACTGGAAAAAGGAACGCTTCGACCGGTCGTTAAGGGCAAGCCGCCCAATTACGAGCTGAACGAAAAATGCCCGGGCTGCGGCACCGAGACCCCGATGAGTCTGCTTTGGGATAACCTGCAGGTGTGTCAGTGCGGCTACTGTTTTCGGATGAATTCCCGCCAGCGCATCCATATCCTGACCGATCCCGACAGCTTTACTGAGCTGTGGGAGGAGATGGAAAGCGTCGACCTTCTCAATTTCCCCGGCTACGGCGGCAGGCTGGAGAGCATCAGGGCCTCCACGCGAGAAAACGAAGCCGTCATATGCGGCGAGGCCGCCATAGGCGGCGTCCGGTGCGCGTTATTCGTCATGGAGCCGTATTTCATGATGGGCAGCATGGGCACGGTCGTCGGAGAGAAGATCACGCGGCTGTTCGAGTACGCGGCGGAAAAGGGTCTGCCTGTCGTCGGCTGCACCGTGTCGGGCGGCGCCCGCATGCAGGAGGGTATCCTGTCGCTTATGCAGATGGCGAAAACGAGCGGCGCGGTGAAGCGCCACAGCGACAGCGGACTTTTGTATATCGTTATCCTCACCGACCCGACGACGGGCGGCGTGACGGCGAGCTTTGCCATGGAGGGCGACATCATTCTCGCCGAGCCGGGCGCGACGGTCGGCTTCGCGGGGGCGCGTCTCGTCGAGCAGACGGTGCGGAAAAAAGTGCCGTCGGGCTTCCAGAAAGCCGAGACGCTGCTGGAGCACGGATTCATTGATAAAATTGTGCCGCGCGCCGAGCAGAGAACCCTGCTCATCTCACTGCTGAACATGCACAAAAGGCAGGTGGGCGTATGAAAACGGCATATGAAATCGTCAAGGGGACCCGGTCCAAGGACCGTCAGACGGGCCTGGATTTTATCAACAATATTTTCAGCGGCTTCGTCGAGCTGCACGGAGACCGGCATTTTGCCGACGACCCGTCTGTCGTTTCGGGCCTGGCGATAGATCGGAAGAGCACACGTCTGAACTCCAGTCACCGCTCATTATC
>CAYMLM010000021.1:0-20232 GCA_964391385.1 uncultured Papillibacter sp. | reverse complement strand
TTTCTTAAGTTGACAAAACGCCTTGGCAATCGCCTCGCTTAAAGTCATTTGCGCCCAAATCCATCTATTTTTATGCAATCATATCTTCAAAGAGTCAACTTTTGTGTTTTTTGACAAGACTTGAATCCTCCAAACGAGACCTTTTAAAACGCAATGAATTCTGGTATACTTCATTTGAGATATTATCTGTCAATTTTTGAAGAAGGTACAAGGCAATGAATAACCACAATAACAATCAAGAAAACCGCGGCGCTTCAAACGACCTGTTGTCCTGGATTGTTGTCGGTATCTGCCTGATCGCAATATGGCCTCTGGGCCTTATATTGCTGATAAAAAAACTCAATTCCGGCTCCGGATACGCGCGGTCGGAAAAACGCCGGACCCAGCGTGAAAGCTGGCAGCAAAGCTGGAATACGCAGCAATGGCGTCAAAGCTGGGATGCGGAACGCAACAGATGGCGTCAGACCTGGCGCACGGAACGGGACAAATGGCGCCAGAACGTCCGCTCTGAAAATTGGGGCCAGAGCGTGGAAAATTTCATCAATTCAATTTTCAACGCAGTCAGCGACTCCCACGCGTCAACCGCATATAAGGGATATTACGAGCAGCCCGGACAGTCTGGGCACACGGCGCAGCCTGGTGAACCGCAGCAGGCGAAGGCCGGACAGGCCGCGCCGAACGCGCAGCCGTCCGCCGGAAGTATGGATATCGCGTTGAGGATGCAGGAAGCCCGCCGCGCGTACGAGTCCCGGCAATACAGGCGGGATGTCCGCCAACAGCCGCAGACGCATACGTCCTCCGAAACGGCGGAAGAGGCGGGGAGGCGGTTCCAGCGTACGGGCAAGGGCCTCGGCGTCGCCCTGTCGCTGCTCGGCACCCTGCTCGGGCTGGGCGGCGTTATCCTCGCGGCGCTGGGCGCCAGCCAATACGCCGTCTACGGCCTGAGCGTGAGTACCCTCCTTGTTTTCATACTCGGCGTATTTTGCCTGCTGGGCGGGATCAGCTGCTTTATAACGCGCAGCGTCGCGCAGTCGCGTATACGCCGGTTTAATAAGTACGCCGCGGCGATCGGCGACGGGGAGATCGTCTATATAGCCGACATTGCCCAAGCCGTCGGCGAGCCGGTCAAAAAGGCGCGGCGCGCGCTTCAGATGATGGCGGACGCGGGGTATTTCGGCCCGGAAGCCTACATCGACAGCAGCCTGGACGCGCTTGTGCGATCCTCTCAGGCCGCCCAGAAAGCGCACGCGAAAACTGCCGGAGCGGCGGCCGATGCCGAGGCAAGCGAAAGCAACGAGTACGTTGCCATTATCAACGAGCTGCATATGCTCAGCGTCAGAACGGCAGACCCGGCGATCTGCGCCAAGATCCAACGGATCGCCGACCTGACGGCCAAGATATTCCGGACGGTCGAGGATCACCCGGAAAAAAAGCCGCAGGTCAGGCGGTTCCTGAACATCTATCTGCCGACGACCATCAAGCTCCTGCACTCGTATGAGACGCTTGAAAAGCAGGGCGTGGACGGCGAAAACATCCAGTCGGCCAAGCAGGATATCAAGCGGATCCTGGACACGCTGATCGCCGGCTTTGAACAGCAGCTGGATAATCTATTCATGTCGGACAAGCTGGATATCTCATCCGACATCGACGTCCTGGAAAACCTGATGCAGCAGGACGGGCTGACGCGCGGCGACAGCCCGACGTTCAAAACGGCCGGCGGCACGTAACGCGCGGCCCTCCTGCCCGCACCTCGGACTGAAAGTAAGCGTCGAAAAAAAATGCGTCCAGACAGGCAAAAAAATCCGGCAGTCGCTGACCGCCGGATTTTCTCTATTTCAGCAGAGCGTATAGGATACCATAGATGATGGACGCCGTGATCCCGAAGACGATCACGGGACCGGCTATAATGAACATTTTCGCGCTCATGCCCGTAACGATACCCTCGCTTTTAAACTCAAGCGCCGGCGCGGCGACGGAGTTGGCAAAGCCTGTGATCGGCACGAGCGTGCCCGCCCCCGAAAATCTTGCCAGATTGTCATAGACTTTAAGCCCCGTGAGCAGCGCGCCGAGGAAAACGAGCGTGATGGATTCCGCCGTTCCGGCGCCCTCCTGGTCGAGTCCGGCGCTCTTATACCCGTTGAGCAGCGCCTGGCCGACGCAGCATAGGATGCCTCCGGAGACAAAAGCCTTGGCCATGTTTGCAATCAGCGGCGATTTCGGCTCTTTCTTTTTGACGTAATTGCCGTATTCCTTTTTTGTCATTTTCATGGCAGCGGCCTCCTTTGTTTTAGCTTTTCCAGCGCCCGGGCGTTTATTCCGCCGATTTTACCGCCGCTTCACAGCCGGCGGAAGCGGAAGGAATTTTTTTCTTTACTTTTGACTCTTTATTACGATAAAATATAGTGGGATTAATGAAAATCTGGAGTAAAGGAGATAAAAATGAAAAAGTTCTTTATTGTGTTTATCGCAATCCTGACAGCGCTCTCACTTTCCGCGTGCTTGTTCGGCAAGCCGCAGCAAGGCGGTTCTTCTTCCGGTTTCAGCAGCAACGAGGACGAAGACGAGGACGAGGACGAAGAGCCGGAGGACGACGAGGAGCCGTCCGAAAAGCCGGAGGACGAGGACGAAGAGCCGTCCGAAGAGCCGGAGGACGACGAGGATGAAGATGTCACGACGTCGCAGGCGGCTGACGGCATGGTGTTCGTGGACGAATCCGGCATCAAGATATCCGCTCCGTCGCTCGAGCTCGCGGACGAATACTGGGGACCGGAAATGAAGCTTCTCGTTGAAAATGAAACCGACCAGGATATCACGGCACAAATCAGATACGCCGCGGTAAACGGCATTATGGTCACCACGATGTTCTACTGCGATGTCCAGGCCGGAAAAAAGGCCAACGAGGTGCTCACCTTCTCGATCGACAGCCTGAATATTTCGGGGATTGAAAAAATCGCGGAAGCGGAGCTCATCTTCGAGGTCTACGATACGGAGACCTGGGAGACGCTCCTGACCTCGGAACCCATATTCCTGACCTTGCCGGAGAATGCCTCGTATGACCAGAAGATCGACGACAGCGGCGAGGTCGTTGTCGACGAGGGCGACTATAAGATCGTCGTTCAGGAGCTGGATACCGAGAACACGTATTATGGCGCGGACCTGTACGTTTATATCGAAAACAACACGGACCAAACCATTTCGGTTTCAGCCGATGATGTCTCGGTCAACGGTTTCATGGTCTATGCCAGTTTCTACTGCGACCTGCTGCCCGGAACAAAGGCATTTACGCCCGTCACGTTTTTTGAAGAGGATCTGACCGATAACAATATCACGGATATCAGCGAGATCGAACTGACCTTCTATGTCTATGATTATGAGTCCTGGGAGACGCTGTACGAATCCGCCCCGATCCTCCTCGCATTCTGACGAGAGCGCGCCGGTCTGACAGGCGCATGAAAGAAGGCGCACCGCTTGAGGCGGTGCGCCTTTTTTATGTGCCTATGCAATTGTTTATTTAACCAGCTCGAGGACGGCCATCTCGGCCCCGTCTCCGCGGCGCGGGCCGATGCGCGTGATGCGCGTGTAGCCGCCGTTCCGCTCGGCGTACCGCTCGGTCAGGTCCTTGAATACCTTCGTCACAACATCCTCCCGCGTCATGAAGGACAGTGCCTGACGCCTTGACGCGAGCGTGTTCTTCTTCCCGAGCGTTATCATTTTCTCGGCAAGCGGCGCGATCTCCTTGGCGCGCGTGACCGTCGTCTCCATATTCCCTTTATCGAGAAAATCCGTAACCTGCTGTCTGAGCATCGCAATGCGCTGATCGGTCGGTTTGCCGAGTTTACGTACTCCAGGCATATCGTTAAGCCTCCTTGTTAAGACATATTTAATCAGTTGTTCTCTTCGTTAGCCAGAGAAAGGCCCATCATAGCCAGCTTGTGCACAACTTCCTCCAGCGACTTGCGGCCGAGGTTGCGGACCTTGATCATTTCCTCCTCGGATTTTGAGATCAGATCCTCGACCGTATTTATATTCGCGCGCTTGAGACAATTGAAGCTGCGGACCGAAAGGTCCAGCTCCTCGATCGTCATCTCAAGCACCTTGTCTCTTTGCGTCTCGGCTTTCTCGACAACGGTGGACTTGTTGCTGATGGTCTCCGAAAGGTCGGTAAACAGTACGAAGTGGTCGCACAGGATCTTTGCTCCCAGAGAGACGGCGTCCCTTGCGGAAATGGTCTTATCCGTCCACACCTCAAGCGTCAGCTTGTCGAAGTCCGTCATATTTCCAACACGCGTATTTTCAACGGTGTAATTGACCTTCTGCACCGGCGTATAAATCGAGTCGATCGGGATCACGCCGATGATCGGCTGCTGCAGCTTGTTGCGTTCAGCCGGCACATAGCCTCTGCCGTGGCCGATCGTCATTTCGATACTGAGGGACGCGTCCGCGCTGAGCGTCGCTATATGCAGCTCGGGGTTTAAAATCTCCACTTCACCGTCGGGTTTTATATCTCCGGCCTTGACTTCACGCTCGCCCACCGCCTCGATATAGATCGTCTTGGTCCTCTGGCTGTGAAGCCGCGCGATGATCCCCTTGATGTTCAGTATGATCTCGGTGACATCTTCCTTAACGCCCGGTATGGTCGAAAACTCATGCTGTATCCCGGCGATCTTCACTGTCGTGACGGCGGTTCCGGGAAGGGACGATAACAGTATCCTTCGAAGAGAGTTACCTAAGGTCGTGCCATAACCGCGTTCCAACGGTTCAACGACATACTTGCCGTAAGAGTCGTCACCGGGCGTTTCGATGCATTCGATGCGCGGCCGTTCTATTTCTACCATATATACCCTCCTTCAATGATCGGTGTCATACACACCGCGGTATTCCAGCTATCCAATATGAGGGCTTGATTGTTATTTGGAGTAGAGCTCGACGATCAGCTGTTCCGAGATGGGCAGGTCGATGTCGTCCCTCGAGGGGAATCCGACAACCTTGGCCGTCAGCGATGCAACGTCGTACTCAAGCCATTTGGGCGGCTGCCTGAAGGAATTGGCTTCGATAACGGATTTGAACTTATCAAGATTCCGGCTTGTCTCTTTGAGCATGATGATCATGCCGGGTTTGACAAGGAAGGACGGGATATTGACTTTCTTGCCGTCCACCGTGAAGTGCCCGTGCAGAACGAGCTGCCTGGCCTCGGCGCGGCTCATGGCAAACCCGAGCCGGTAAACCGTGTTGTCCAGACGTCTTTCAAGAAGAGATAAGAGGTTTTCGCCCGTCTTGCCCTTCATTTTTATAGCCATTTCAAAATAGCTGCGGAACTGGCTTTCCAGAACGCCGTAGTATCTTTTCGCCTTCTGCTTTTCACGCAGCTGCGTGCCGTATTCCGAGGGCTTCGACCTGCCCTGTCCGTGCTGGCCGGGGGCATACTGTCTCCTGTCGACGGCGCACTTGTCCGTATAACACCTGTCGCCCTTGAGGAAAAGCTTCTGGCCCTCCCTGCGGCAAAGGCGGCAGACTGCATCGGTGTATCTTGCCATATCATCTGACCTCCTTAAACTCTGCGTCTTTTGGGCGGGCGGCAGCCGTTGTGCGGAATGGGCGTCACGTCCTTGATCATCGTGACCTCCAGGCCCGCCGACTGCAGCGCGCGGATCGCCGCTTCGCGTCCGGAACCGGGACCCTTGACAAATACCTCAACGGTCTTCAGGCCGTGCTCCATCGCCGCTTTGGCCGCCGTCTCGGCCGCCGTCTGCGCGGCGAACGGGGTCGACTTCCTGCTGCCCCTGAAGCCCATGCCGCCGGACGACGCCCAGGAGAGCGCGTTTCCAGCCGTATCGGTGATCGTTACCATCGTATTGTTAAAGGACGAGCGGATATGGACTGCGCCCCTCTCGATATTTTTGCGTTCGCGGCGTCTTTTTACAACTCGTTTGCCCTTGGGTGCTGCCATTAAAATACCCTCCCTCTACTTCTTCTTGTTGGCGATTGTGCGCTTGGGCCCTTTGCGGGTGCGCGCGTTCGTCTTGCTTCTCTGTCCGCGGACGGGAAGGCCTCTTCTGTGGCGCATGCCGCGATAGCAGCCGATCTCGGTCAGACGCTTTATATCCAAAGCAACGGTACGCCTGAGGTCGCCCTCGACCGTATAACTTTTATCTATACATTCACGAAGCGCCGTTTCCTCCGCCTCAGTAAGATTTTTGACTCTTGTGTCGGGATTGATACCGGTTGCTTCGAGGATCTTCTTTGCGCTGTTTCGGCCGATGCCGAAGACGTACGTCAGACCGATTTCGATCCGCTTGTCTTTCGGCAGGTCAACGCCGGAAATACGTGCCATACTTTTCAATCATTCCTTTCGTTTAAATGAGGAAAACCAAAGTTTCAACCCTGTCTCTGCTTGTGCTTGGGATTGCTGCAGATTACCATGACTTTGCCCTTGCGCTTGATGATCTTGCACTTTTCACACATAGGCTTAACGGACGGTCTCACTTTCATATCAAGCATCCATTTCTCCGGCGAAAAAGTACATATTTGGCGGTCCTCGTCATCTCTCGCCGGTGAAATGACAAGCCATGTAAGAAATACGCGTGCTGCAGCGGCCTATTTGCTTCGCCAGGTGATCCTGCCGCGCGTCAGGTCGTATGGAGACATCTGTACCGTAACCTTATCTCCGGGCAGGATGCGTATAAAGTTCATACGGAGCTTTCCGGAGATATGCGCTAATATTGTGTGACCGTTGCCAATATTGACCTGGAACATCGTATTGGGCAGCGATTCAACAACTATGCCTTCCAGTTCGATCATGTCGTCCTTCGCCATTTTACATACCTCCTTTTTCTCCTGATTGAAGCGAATATTCGGCCAGCGAGCGTCTTATTTCGCTGTTTGTCACTTTTTCACCATTTATGATTTTCATCGCGGTCCGGCCCGTATCCTTGGATTCCAGCCGCATGTGTTTGATTTTTTTCCGTTTCGGCTTCTCGATTCGCCTCGTTATACCGTCGCATAAAAGCGCATAGTTGTCTTCTGTCGCCAGAACGACAAACCGTTTGCCCCGGTCCCTCCCGTTTAAGGAGACGACAATGTCGGCTTTGTCGATGTCCATCATCACAGGTCTCCTGCCGCCGTAAGGATATCGGGTTCGCCGTCGGTGACGAGAATCGTGTTTTCATAGTGCGCCGATAACTTTCCGTCCAGCGTAACGACCGTCCACTTGTCGGGCAGAACCGACACAAAGCAGGCGCCGGCGTTGACCATCGGCTCGATGGCCAGCGTCATGCCGCGCACCAGCCGCGCGCCGTGCCCGGGGCTCCCGAAGTTGGGCACCTCCGGCGGTTCGTGCAGCTGCGCGCCGACGCCGTGTCCGACGTAATCGCGGACGACCGAAAACCCGTTCGATTCGACGTATTCCTGTACCGCGGCCGATATGTCGGAGACCCTGAAGCCTTCCCGAGCAAATCGCATGCCCTCAAAGAAGCTCTGCCTCGTGACCTCGATCAGCCTTCTGGCCTCTTTGCCGACGCTGCCGACGGCAAACGTCGCGGCGCAGTCGCCGATGTAGCCGTCTTTCGTCACGCCGACATCGATGCTGATGATGTCGCCGTCGCGGAGCGTCGTTTCGTCCGGAATACCGTGGATCACCTGCTCGTTGACCGAGGTGCACACGCTCGCGGGGAATCCGTTGTAGTTTAAAAACGTGGGGACGGCGCCCTTCGAAAGGATATACTCGTGGACCGCCTTGTCGATCTGTTTTGTTGTTGCGCCGGCCGTCGCCATATTCCCCGCCAGCTGGCGGGCAGCCGCGGCAATCTTCCCGGCCCGGCGCATTAACTCAATTTCTCTGGCTGATTTCAACTTGATCATGAACATATCCCCAGGGCCCTGTAAATGACCTTCGTCGTCGCCTCGATGGTCGGCTGATCCTCTACCGATAGGAGCTTGCCTCTCGCTTTATAAAAATCGATCAGCGGCTCCGTCTCCCGATGATAAACTCTCAGCCGGTTTTTCACCGTTTCGGGCTTGTCATCCTCTCTCATTTCAAGCTCGCATCCGCAGCAATCGCAGATGCCGGCCGTTTCCGGCGGATTCGTCCTGACGTGATACGTGGCGCTGCATCGGCCGCAGACGCGACGTCCCGTCAGCCTCTCTTCGGCCCTTTCGTCGGAGATCTCGATGAGCAGCGCGACGTCGATTCCGACGCCGGCGTCCTCAAGCGCCTCGGCCTGGCCGATTGTTCTCGGCATGCCATCGAGGATATAGCCGTTTTTGCAGTCCGGCTCGGCCAGGCGCTCTTTGACGATGTCAATGATCACGTCGTCCGGTACGAGTCTCCCGGATTCCATATAGGACCGGGCCTCTTTCCCGACGGGCGTTTCGTTTCTGACAGCTTCCCTCAGGATGCTTCCCGTGGAGACGGCGGGGATGCCGAGCTTCCGGCTGAGGATTTCGGCCTGCGTGCCTTTGCCGGCGCTCGGGGCTCCGAGTAAGATCAATTTCAACTGGGAGCGCCCCCTTACTCCAGAAATCCCTTGTAGTGGCGCATGAGCATCTGGGCCTCGATCTGCCTGAGCGTATCGAGCGCGACGCCGACGACGATGATGATCGACGTGCCGCCGATGCCTATGCCCAGCTGCTGGACGTTTTCACCCGCCGCCATGCTGATGATGATCGGCGAGAGGGCAATAACGGCCAGATACATCGCCCCGAACATGGTGATCTTATTGAGAACCTTCTGGATAAATTCCGACGTGGCCTTGCCCGGCCGGAAGCCGGGGATAAACCCGCCGTTCTTCTTGAGGTTGTTGGCCACCTCGATGGGGTTGAACTGGATGGTCGAATAAAAATACGCGAAGAAAATGATGAGCAGGAAATAGATGACGGCGTACGGCACCGTGTTCGTGTTGAAATTGTTGATGAACCAGCTGTCCTGCCAGGCCGGCACAAAGGCCGCGATCGTCGCGGGAAGCGACGCGATCGACTGCGCGAAGATGATCGGCAGGACGCCGGACATGTTGACCTTCATCGGCAGATGCGTCGACTGACCGCCGTACATCTTACGCCCGACGACGCGTTTGGCGTACTGTACCGGTATTCGCCGTTCGGACTGCGTCACGATGACAATAAGCACGATGATTGCCAGCGCACCCAGCAGGAGCAGGAGCAGAGCCCACCAGGGCAGCGAGCCGGAGGAGACGCTTGAAACCATCTTGACGAGGTTGTTCGGGAAGCGCGACACGATACTGACGAACAGGATGACGGATATGCCGTTTCCGATGCCGAACTCGGTGATCTGCTCGCCCATCCACATGAGCAGGCAGCTGCCCGCCGTAAACGACCCGATGATCACGATCATCGGCCAGATACCCGAGGCCTCGGCCGTCAGCATCGATGTTCCGTTCATGCCGTTTTTGATGAGAATGTAGTAGCCAAAACCCTGTATAAGGGCAATGGCCAGCGTGGAATAGCGCGTGATACGTTCAAGCTTCTTCTTGCCTTCCTCTCCGCCTTCCTTCTGAAGGCGCTCGAGAGCGGGAATGGCAATCGTCAGCAGCTGGATGATAATAGATGCGTTGATATACGGCTGGATGGACAACGCGAAGATCGTGGCCTGCGAGAACGCGCTGCCCGACATGACGTTGTACAGTCCGAAAACCGTATTCTGCATGCCGTTGAAGTATTGCTCGAGCAGGTTCGTATCAACGCCCGGTACGGGCACGGCGTTTCCGAGACGGTACAGGAGCAGGATGAACAGCATAAAAACGAGCTTTTTCCTGATATCGTCGATTTTCCATGCGTTTCGTATCGTCTGAAGCACCTAGATCACCTCGGCCTTTCCGCCGGCGGCTTCGATCTTTTCTTTTGCCGACTGGGAAAAAGCGGAGGCCATGACAGTCAGTTTTTTTGTGAGAGCGCCGTTGCCCAGAATCTTGACGCCGTAGGGGCATTTAGACAGGACGCCGGCCGATAAAAGCGCCTCGGAGTTAACGACGGCGCCGTCGTCAAAGACATTGAGCGCCGAAACATTGACGGCCTCGAGGGGCTTTGCGAAGATATTGTTGAAGCCTCTTTTCGGGACGCGGCGCGCGAGGGGCATCTGGCCGCCTTCAAAGCCGACCCTGACGCCGCCGCCCGACCGGGCCTTCTGGCCCTTGTGACCGCGGCCGGCCGTTTTGCCGTTGCCCGTGCCGGGGCCCCGGCCCTTGCGCTTGGCCGTACGCGTCGTCCCTTTCTCGGGTGAGAGATCGTGTAAACTCATGCTGACCCTCCTTACTCTTCTGTAACGGTAATAAGATAGCTGATTTTTGCGATCTTACCTCTTGTCTGCGGATTGTCCGGCTGCACCGTTTCGCTGCCGATCTTTGTTAGCCCCAGGGACTTGGCCGTCGCGACATGGCTTTTCACCCTGCCGCTGAGGCTTTTTTCAAGTTTGATCCTTATGTTAGCCATAAAAGCGCCCCCTAACCCTGTATCTCTTCCACGCTTTTTCCTCTCGTCTTGGCCACCTGGGCGGCGTCGCGCAGCGACTGAAGGCCGACCATTGTTGCCGCCACGACGTTCTGAGGATTGTGGGAGCGCAGACATTTCGTCTTGATATCGCTGATTCCGGCCGCTTCCACGACGGCGCGCACCGGCCCGCCGGCGATGACGCCGGTACCGGCCGGAGCCGGCTTCAGAAGGACTCTTCCCGCGCCGAACACGCCGATGACCTCATGCGGGATCGTCGAGCCGGACAGCGTGATGGTGACGACGTTCTTCTTGGCGTCGTCGATGCCCTTGCGGATGGCCTCGGAGACCTCGCCGGCCTTGCCGAGACCGAACCCGACGCGCCCCTTGCCGTCTCCGACGACGCACAGGGCCGCGAATTTAAAGATCCGTCCGCCTTTGACCGTTTTGGAGACACGGTTTAAGGAAACAACCTTTTCCGTAAACTCGGACTGCACTTCTTCTCTTCTGTTATCCCGTCTGTTGCTATTATAAGCCACGATGTTTCCTCCTCCCGTTAAAATGTCAGACCGCCCTCGCGGGCTCCGTCTGCAAGTTCCTTGATGCGTCCGTGGTAGATATAGCCGCCGCGGTCGAACACGACCGTTTCGACGCCTTTTTGCTTGGCGCGCTCGGCAATCAGCAGGCCGACCTTTTTGGCGCCTTCCTTATTGCCGCCGGAGCCCTCGAACGCCTTTTCGACCGAGGAGGCCGAGCAGAGCGTGGCCATACCGACGTCGTCTATAATCTGGGCGTAAATGTGTTTCCCGCTGCGGAACACGTTGAGCCGCGGGCGCTCGGGCGTGCCCGTAATCCTGCTTCTGACTCTTTTGTGGCGCTTTTGACGCTGCGCCCTCGTATCCGGTCTTTTAATCATCTGAGCACACCTCCTTTAGGATTTGACGCCGCTCTTGCCTTCTTTGCGGCGGATGACTTCGTTTGCGTAACGGATGCCCTTGCCCTTGTACGGCTCGGGCGGCCTCTTCCTGCGGACATCGGCGGCGAACTGGCCGACGATCTGCTTGTTGATGCCGCTTATGACGATTTTGTTCGGCGCGGGCACGTCGATCTTGATGTCGTCGGTCTCTTCGACGATGACCTGGTGCGAATAGCCGATGTTCATCACGAGCTTGCTGCCGTCCTTCGTGGCCCTGTAGCCGACGCCGCTGACCTCGAGCTCCTTTTTATAGCCCTCCGTCACGCCGGTGATCATGTTGGCCACAAGCGACCTGGACAGGCCGTGGAGCGACCGGTGGACGGGCATGTCGGTCGGGCGGACAACCCTGACTTCAGCGCCGTCGACCTCGACCTTGATATCCGGATTCAGCGCCGTTTCAAGCGTGCCCTTCGGCCCCTTGACCGTCACGACGTTTTTGTCGGACACCTTGATGTCGACGCCCGAGGGTATGGCGATCGGGGTTCTACCAATTCTTGACATTTGCTCTCCCCCTTACCACACGAACGCAAGGACTTCGCCGCCGACATGCGCCGCTCTGGCTTTCCTGTCGGTCATAACGCCCTTGGATGTTGAAATGATGGCGATGCCAAGCCCTTTGAGGACCTGGGGCAGTTCGTCCGCGCCGGCGTACATGCGCAGGCCGGGTTTGGACACGCGGCGCAGGCCGGCGATGGCCCGCTCGTTGCCGTTGTATTTGAGGGCGATCTTGATGACGCCCTGCACGCCGTCGCTGATGATCTGGAAGTTCTTGATATACCCTTCCTCCAGAAGGATCTCGGCGATGGCCTTTTTCATATTGGAAGCCGGGATGTCCACTGTGGCATGCTTTGCCGAGCTGGCATTGCGGATGCGCGTGAGCATGTCGGCAATGGGATCTGTTATCTGCATAGGTCTTCCTCCTTGTTAGAGTTACAGGTCCGGCGGATATATGTCCGACGCCTGTTTTCGTGGCGAGGTTCCCGGGTAGCTACTAGTAACTAGTCACTCATGTCCAATAACTAGACGGGCCTTTCGCCATCGGTCATGCCTACTTTATATTTTTGAGTGTATGCGGGAGTTTTGTTTGCAGGGACGCCGAAGCGGCCCAGGGAATTTTCGTCAGACATTTCGCCGCCGTAGTATCAGCGGTTTAGGGAAATTTTCGTCAGGCGATATCGAGCGGCCGCAGCTGTCTAAAAGAAACTTCGTTTCTTTGCTATACTGCAAGGCCGCGAGATGAAGCATGGCGGAAAATTACCAGGACGCTTTGCGGACGCCGGGGATCTGGCCTTTGTATGCCAGATTGCGGAAACAGATCCTGCAGATGCCGTAGTCTCTCAGATACGCGTGCGGACGGCCGCAGATTTTGCAGCGGTTGTACTTTCTGGAGGAGAACTTGGCGTCCCTCTGCTGTTTTAAAATCATCGATTTCTTAGCCATTTTCTTCCTCCTCCTTATGCCTGAATGAACGGCGCGCCTAAAAGCTCGAGGAGCTCTTTGGCTTCTTCGTCCGTTTTGGCAGTGGTGCAAATGGCGATATCCATGCCCCGAATCTTCTCGATCTTGTCGTAATCGATCTCGGGGAAGATGAGCTGTTCCCTGACGCCGAGGGCGTAGTTGCCCCTACCGTCAAAGGAGTTGGCGGAGATGCCGTGGAAGTCGCGCACGCGCGGCAGCGCGATGTTTAAAAGCCTGTCGAGGAACTCCCACATCCTGTCCTGCCGAAGCGTCACCTTGACGCCGACCGGCATGCCCTCGCGGACCTTGAAGTTGGCCACCGACTTGCGGGCCTTCGTGACGACGGCCTTCTGGCCGGTGATCGTCGTGATGTCCTTGACGACGGCGTCGAGCACCTTGGCGTTGTCGCGCGCGTCTCCGCAGCCGACGTTGACGACGATCTTTTCCAGCCTCGGTATCTGCATGACGCTCTTGTAGCTAAACTTCTTCATCAGGGCCGGAGCGACTTCTTCCTGATACTTCTTCTTCATTCTGGTCATCAAAAAGCTGCCCCTTTCCTATATTTCCGCGCCGCATTTTTTGCAAACGCGGACCTTGTCGCCGTTTTTGGCGACGCCGTAAGCGCCCCGCGTCGGCTTGCCGCACTTCGGGCAAACGCGCATGACCTTGCAGGCGTAAATCGGCGTGGCCTTCTTGATGATCCCGCCGGGGTCGCCCTGCTTGCGGGGCTTCTTGTGCTGTTTGGCAACGTTGACGCCCTCGACGATCACTTTGCCCTCTTTGGGCAGAGCGCCGATGATCTTGCCCTCTTTGCCCTTGTCCTTTCCGGACAGCACAACAACCGTATCGTTTTTTCTGATATCCATTCGCGTACCTCCCTATATCACTTCGGGCGCGAGCGACAGGATTTTCATGTAGTCCTTATCGCGGAGCTCTCTGGCCACAGGCCCGAAGATACGGGTGCCTCTCGGATTTTTGTCTTCCTTGATCAAAACGGCCGCGTTCTCGTCAAAACGTACGTAGGTTCCGTCCGCGCGGTGGACGCCCTTGGCCGAGCGCACGATGACCGCTTTGACGACCTCGCCCTTTTTGACCGTTCCGCCGGGGGCCGCCTTGCGCACGGAAGCCACGATGACATCCCCGATGTTGCCGTACTTCCTCTTGGAGCCGCCGAGAACGCGGATGGTCTTTATTTCCTTGGCGCCGGTGTTGTCGGCGACCTTCAGATAAGTTTCCTGCTGTATCATACTGCCGCCTCCTTACTTTGCCTTTTCAATAATCTCAACGAGCCGCCAGCGCTTATCCTTGGACAGCGGGCGCGTCTCCATGACGCGGACCGTGTCGCCGATGCCGCACTCGTTGTTTTCGTCATGCGCTTTCAGCTTGTATGTTCTCTTGATGATCTTCTTGTAGAGCGGGTGGCTGACGCGGTCGGCCACCGCCACGACGATCGTCTTGTCCATCTTGTCGGACACGACCTTGCCGACCCGTGTCTTCCGCGAAGTCGTTCTCATATCGCTCATCTGCCTTCTCCTCCTTACTGCTCGAGCTGCTTGAGGCGAATAATTGTCTTGACTCGGGCAATATCCTTTTTGACCTGGGCGATCTTCATCGGATTATCGAGCTGATTTGTGGCGTGCTGCATCCTCAAAAAGAACAGATCCTTTTTCAAATCGGTAAGCTTCTCCTCGAGCTCCGTCTCGGAGAGTTTACGTACCTCGTTTGCCTTCATCTTATTCACCACCTGTCTCGGTCTCGCGCTTGACGAATTTCGTCTTGAGCGGCAGCTTGTGTCCGGCAAGGCGTATCGCTTCGCGCGCGGCTTCCTCGGTAACGCCGGAAATCTCAAACAAAACCCTGCCGGGCTTGACGACGGATACCCAGTATTCCGGGGAGCCTTTACCGGAACCCATTCGCGTTTCGGCGGGCTTGGCCGTGACCGGCTTGTCGGGGAATATCTTGATCCAGACCTTGCCGCCGCGCTTTGTGTAGCGCGTCATCGCGATACGGGCCGACTCGATCTGGTTGGACGTCACCCAGGCCGGTTCCGCGGCCTGCATGCCGTATTCACCGTAGGTCACCGTGTTGCCGCGCGTGGCTTTGCCCGTCATGCGGCCCCTCATGACCTTGCGGTATTTCACTCTTTTCGGTAACAGCATCTAACGTGTGCCTCCTTCTCTCGGAGTCTGGCCGGAAGGACTGTTTCCGCCCTGTCCGCCGCGGTTATAACCGCCCTGGCCGCCCGGTCGGCTGCTGCCGGAGCCGCTCTGGCCGGCGCCGCCCTGTCCGCCGCGGTTGTAGCCGCCCTGGCCGCCGCGATTGTAGCCGCCCTGGCCGCCGCGGTTGTAGCCGCCCTGGCCGCCGCCGGCCCCGCGGGGCTTGCGGTCGCGGTCGCGACGATCTCTGTCTCTCGGGGGCCTTGTCGTATCCATGGTTCTGGGCGTCGTTCTGAGCGTCTGATTGAGGATCTCGCCGTTGTAGATCCAGACCTTGACGCCGATGCGCCCGTATGTGGTCGCCGCTTCGGCAAAACCGTACTCAATGTCGGCCCTGAGCGTCTGAAGCGGGATGGTGCCCTCGTGATACGACTCGCTTCGGGCGATCTCGGCGCCGCCAAGGCGCCCGGCGACCATGACCTTAATGCCGCGCACGCCCGCGCGCATCGCGCGGCTCATCGCGTTTTTCATCGCGCGGCGGAAACCGATGCGCTTTTCCAGCTTGGCCGCGATGCTCTCGGCCACGAGCTGGGCGTTTGTATCGGGATTTTTAACCTCGACGATCGACAGCGAAGTGGGCTTGCCCAGCCTTTTCTCAAGCTCAAGCCTGATCCGCTCGATCTCCGAGCCGCCCTTGCCGATGACGACGCCGGGGCGGGAGCAGTGGATATAGACCTTGACCTTGGCGTTGTCGCGCTCGATCTCTATTCTGGGAACACCCGCGGAAAACAGGAGCTGCTTCAGATACTTGCGGATATTGTAATCTTCGACGATCAGGTCGCCGACCTTGTCGGCCCTGGCATACCAACGGGAATCCCAGTCCTTGATGACGCCGACGCGAAAACCATGCGGATTTACTTTCTGACCCATATACTGCACCTACTCCCTTTCCTTGACGACGATCGTGATGTGAGACGTTCTCTTGTTGATCCGGTACGCCCTGCCCTGCGCCCGGGGCATGATCCGTTTGACGATCGGGCCGGGGTTGGCATACGTTTCGGAAACGTAGAGGTTGTCGGGATCGAGGTCGTGGTTGTTTTCGGCGTTTGCGACGGCGCTGTTGAGGAGCTTGAGCATCAGCTCAGAGGCGGCCTTGGGCGTCTGCATCAGGATGGCCTGCGCCGTTTTCGTGTCTTTTCCTCTGATAAGGTCGCAGACGATCTGGACCTTCCTGGGGGATATGCGCGCGTACTTCAGATGTGCCTTTGCATCCATATCGGTCTGCCTCCTTTATTTCGTCGTTTTGCTGCCGGCGTGGCCCCGGAAGGTCCGCGTCGGTGCGAATTCGCCCAGCTTGTGGCCGACCATGTCCTCGGTGATATAGACCGGGACGTGGCGGCGGCCGTCGTGGACGGCGATGGTATGCCCGACAAAAGACGGGAAAATCGTGGACGCGCGGGACCAGGTCTTGAGGACCTTTTTGTTTCCCGCCTTATTCATCTCTTCGACCCTCTTTAAAAGCTCGGGAGCGGCAAAGGGGCCTTTTTTAACACTTCTGCTCATAAATTCAATGACCTCCTTACCTTATTTCGCGTTCCGGCGCTTGACGATGAACTTCGAAGTCGGGTTCTTCGTCTTGCGCGTCTTGTAACCGAGCGTCGGCTTGCCCCAGGGCGTCACCGGGCCGGGCCGGCCGATGGGGCTCTTGCCCTCGCCGCCGCCGTGCGGGTGGTCGTTCGGGTTCATGACGGAGCCGCGGACCGTCGGGCGGATGCCCATATGCCGCTTGCGGCCGGCCTTCCCGATCGCTATGTTGGAATGGTCGACATTGCCGACCTGGCCGATCGTCGCCATGCAGCTCAGGCGGATCATCCGGTATTCGCCGGACGGAAGCCGGACCTGGGCCAGCTCGCCTTCCTTGGCCATCAGCTGCGCGGCCGTGCCGGCCGAGCGGACAAGCTGCGCGCCCTTGCCGGGGTACAGCTCGATATTGTGGATAAACGTGCCGACGGGGATGGCGGAGATGGGCAGCGCGTTGCCGGGCTTGATGTCCGCCGTGGCCGAGGAGGTCACGACGTCGCCCTTCCCGAGCCCGACCGGCGCCACGATGTAACGGCGCTCGCCGTCGGGGTATTCGATCAGCGCGATGTTGGCCGAGCGGTTCGGGTCGTATTCCAGGCGCAGGACGGTGCCGACATCGTCCGTCTTGTCGCGCTTAAAGTCGATCAGGCGGTATTTCCGCCGGTTTCCGCCGCCGTGATGGCGCACGGTGATGCGGCCGTAGCTGTTTCTGCCGGAGTGCTTTTTGAGCGGCTCGACGAGCGAGCGTTCCGGTTTTGCTTTTTTATCGACGCCGTCGAAGCCGGATACGGTCATATGCCTTCTCGACGGAGTGGTGGGCCTATATGCTTTCACAGACATAATGTTTTACCTCCCTTAAACCATTCCTTCGAAAAATTCAATCGTCTTGGAGTCCGGCGTGAGCCGGATGACGGCTTTCTTCCAGGCGGGACGCGGCCCCTCGGGATAGCGGCCCGTGCGTTTGACCTTGCCCTGCATATTGAGCGTCGTGACCTTCATGACCTTGACCCCGAAGATCTCCTCGACGGCCTTTTTGATCTCGATCTTGTTGGCGTCTCTGGCGACCGCGAAGGCATATTTGTTTATATCGGTTTGCTCCATGGACTGCTCGGTGATGAGCGGGCGGAGGATGATATCATAGGCGGATTTCATCAGGCATATACCTCCTCGATTTTTTGGAGCGCCGCCTTGTCGACGACAAACGTCCTGGCGTTGAGGATGTCGTACGTGCTCAAAATGGTGGCGATCGTCGTCTGGACGCCGGGGATGTTGCGGGCGCTTTTCACGATCGTCTGCCGCAACTCGGGCGTCACGACGAGCGCCTTGCCGCTCACGCCGACGGCGGCCAGAAACGCCGCGAAATCCTTCGTTTTGATGCTGTCCATGTCGATGTTTTCCACAACGACGACGGCGTTGTCAATGGCTTTCTGAGACAGCGCGGATTTGAGCGCGAGCCTCTTGAGCTTCTTGTTGATCGTGTAGCTGTAGTCGCGCGGCTTGGGCGCGAACGCCACGCCGCCGTGCGTGTAGTGCGGCACGCGCGTGGAGCCCTGGCGGGCGCGTCCCGTGCCCTTCTGGCGGTACGGCTTGGCGCCGCCGCCGGAAACCTCGGCGCGCGTGAGCGCCGACTGCGTGCCCTGACGGGTGTTTGCCAGATGGTTTTTGACGGATTCGTAAATCGCCTGCTTGTTCGGCTTTATCCCGAAAATGGCGTCGCTGAGCTCGACCTCGCCGGTCACCTTGCCCGCCATGTCGTATACTTTAACTGTAGGCATCTATCTGTCTCCTTCCTCAGCCGCGCGCTGATTTCTTCTGCGGATTCGTGCTCACCGTCACGGCCGTGTTCCTGACGCGGTTGTTCTTGACGGTGTTCTTCAGGTAGACGATACCGCCGTTGGGGCCGGGCACCGCTCCTCTGACGGCGATCATATTGAGCTCGGCGTCCACCTTGACGACGTCAAGGTTCTGGATTGTGACCTGCTCGGCGCCCATGTGTCCGGCGCCGATCTTGCCCTTGAAGATCCTTGACGGGTCCGTGCCGGAGCCCATTGAGCCGGCGTGACGGTGGACCGGGCCGCCGCCGTGCGTCGTCGGCGTGCGCTGCGCGCCGTGCCGCTTGATGACGCCGGCGTAGCCTTTGCCCTTCGAGACGCCGGTGATGTCGACCTTGTCGCCTTCGGCGAAAACGTCCGCTTTCACCTCGTCGCCGACGTTCATGGTAGTTTTGGACAGCCTGAATTCCTTGAGATGCTTGAGCATGGAGACGCCCGCCTTTTTCAGGTGGCCGACCTCCGGCTTTGTGAGCTTCTTTTCCCTGACGTCCTGGAACCCGAGCTGTACGGCGTCGTAGCCATCCTTTTCATCGCTTTTTTTCTGTACGACGACACAGGGGCCGGCCTCGATGACGGTGACCGGGATCACTTTCCCCTTATCATCGAAGATCTGCGTCATGCCGACCTTTTTGCCGATGATCGCCTTTTCCATATATGTTCCTCCTCGTTTAAGGTTATTGGTTGACGGACTTCGCTATAAGGACTTGCCCGCCAACATGACCCTCGTCGTCGCGTCGTCGTCGCGGACTTCGCTCAGTCTCGCATCGCCGCTTACGGCAGTGCTCGCCCGCTCCGTCGCTCCCCCTGTCCGATTCAAACCCGTTTCATTGGGCTTTGAATTTGGTATATACGGGGGATACAGTTCGCTACGTCGTTGCGCGATGACATGGGAAATTTACACTTTCAGCGCTTTCGTTACAGCTTGATCTCGATCTCGACGCCGGCCGGCAGCTCGAGCGCCATGAGCGCCTCGACGGTCTTCTGCGTCGGGCTGAGAATGTCGATGAGCCGTTTGTGCGTCAGCCGCTCGAACTGCTCGCGGCTGTCCTTATACTTGTGAACGGCGCGCAGGATCGTCACGACCTCCTTTTTCGTCGGAAGCGGGATGGGGCCGGAGACCTTCGCGTCGGTGCGTTTGGCCGTCTCCACAATCTGGCCGGCCGCCTGGTCGATAAGCTGATGGTCATACGCCTTGAGCCGGATGCGGATCATTTTTTTTGCTGCCATGAGTTAATTCCTCCAGTCATGTACGTTTTTTCTTGCGCGGCAATGAAGACCGCAAAAAACCGTACGGAGAGAAAATTCTGTACACTTATCCGTGCGTATCATTCCTGCCCATAAATCAAACCGGCAAATTTCCGGCCGGTTTGTCCCTGATCACGGCGATATACGCCTAAACAGCACTTTCTCAGCCGCCCGATTGCGTACCAACCAAAAAAGGCCGGTACCGGACATACTCCTCGGAAGTTACCAGGCCTCGCGCCTGCAATCTCCCGAATCATCGCATATGTGCGCTTTACGTGACCTCACGCAAGGCGCTTTGTTAGAATATCAAATAAAATAGTTGCTGTCAATAGAAAAACTCGAGCCAACCCAAAATATTTCTGCGAGGTGGGCGCGCAGCATATATTTCTTATTTTTTGCTGTCTATGCCACAAATTATACATGCTTTTAAAACAGTTGGGGGACGGAAAACCGTCCCCCGCAGGCTGCAGACAAAGCCCAGAGGCTTTGTCTACAAGAAGCTTGCATGACGGCTGCTCAGCCGCAGCCGTCATGAGAAGTGTCATTT
>CAYMLM010000020.1:0-20237 GCA_964391385.1 uncultured Papillibacter sp. | reverse complement strand
GCAACTCCGGCAGCAACGGCAATTCCGGCAACAACGGCAATTCCGGCAACTCCGACAACAACGGAAACTCCGGCAACAACGGTAACTCCGGCGACAACGGCAACTCCGGCAACAACGGGAGCTCCGGCAGCAACGGAAACTCCGGCAGCAACGGGAGCTCCGGCGACAACGGCAACTCCGGCAACAACGGCAATTCCGGCAGCAACGGGAACTCCGGCAGCAACGGCAATTCCGGCAACAACGGCAATTCCGGCAACAACGGCAATTCCGGCAACAGATAAACGAAAAATTAGTCTGGTTTTTTTTTAACAAAAACAAACCAGACCTCTTATATATGGGCAATGTAAAAGCAGGGGCCGGACGTAACGTATACGTCCGGCTCCCCTTTTATACGCGCTTGCTTTTACTGCGCTTTTTCCTGCGCGAGCGTATTGACGCCCTTGTAATCGGCCGTCGAGATGCACCCGACGGGGCATTCCTGGGCGCATTTGCCGCAGAGGATGCATTTGCCGTAATCGATGACCGGCAGATTGTCCGTGACGACGATCGCCCCCGTGGGACAGCCGCGCTCGCACTTCTTGCAGGCGATGCACGCGTTCTTGCAGAGCTTTCTGGCAACCGCGCCCTTGTCGCGGTTGCTGCACATGATGACCTGATGGATGACGTCGGGCTCGATCGTGATGATCCTGTTCGGGCACGCGGCGGCGCACAGGCCGCAGCCGGTGCACACGCGGGTATTGACGCGCGCGAGGCCGTCCCGGACCGTGATCGCCCCGTTCGGGCAGACCGCGGCGCAGTCGCCGAAGCCGATGCAGCCGAAGGAACAGGCGTTCTTCCCGCCGAGCAGCTGCTTGGACGCCTGGCAGGTCCGGATGCCGACGTAATTCATCTTCTCGGACGTGGCCGCGTTGTCGCCGCAGCAGTGCACGACGGCCACCTTCTCGACGACGTCTGAAAAGCCGACGCCGAGGATGTCGCTCAGTTCCTTCGAGACCGTATCGCCGCCCGGGATGCACAGGTTCGTCCGCTCGTCCGAGCCGTCCGAGAGAGCGGCGGCGTAGCCGTCGCAGCCGGCGTAGCCGCACGCGCCGCAGTTGGCGCCCGGCAGCGCCGCGCGCAGGCGCGCCATGCGCTCGTCCGTCTTGACGGCCATCACCTTTGACGCGACGGCCAGCATGACGGCGCAGATGATCCCGATGACGACGACCGACAGGACCGCGAGTAAAATTGGATTCATCGTTGCATTCCTCCGATCCTAACCGAACAGGTTTTCGATGACGCCGTTGAAGCCGAAGAACGACAGCGACAGGATCGCCGCCGAGATGAGCGTGAGCGGCAGGCCGCGGAAGGATTCCGGCGGGTCGCTGTTTTCCGTGTAGCCGCGGATGCCCGAGAAGATCACCATCGCCAGCAGGAAGCCGAGGCCCGAGCCCAGCGCGTTCACCATCGCCGGCACGAACGCGTACGCGCTGTCGAAATTGGCGATCGTCACGCCGAGGACGGCGCAGTTGGTCGTGATGAGCGGCAGGTAGACGCCGAGCGCCGTGTACAGGGACGGCACGTATTTCTTCAGCGCGATCTCGACGAGCTGGACGAGCGAGGCGATGACGAGGATGAAAACGATCGTCTGCAGATACGCAAGCCCGTTGGGGACCAGGAGATACACATGGATCGGCCAGGTGACGGCCGTGGCCAGGAGCATGACGAATATGACGGCAAAGCTCATGCCGGCGGCGTTTTTCAGCTCCTTCGAAACGCCGAGGAACGGGCAGATGCCGAGAAACTTCTGCAGGACGTAGTTGTTGACGAGCACGGCGCTCATGAGGATGACGACGAGCGACTTGAAATCAAACTCTCCCATTATTCCGCGCACTCCCCTTTCCCGATCCCGCAGGCCCCGGCCGCCGGACAGCTCATGCAGCCGTTTTCGATCTTTTTCGTGGCCTTGCCCTTTGTAATCTTATTGACGAGCGCGATGAGCAGCCCGAAGACGATGAAGCCGCCGGGGGCCATCGTCATGATCGACAGGGTGATGTTGTGCTCGGCCATATAGGGGATCGGCATGCCGAACCAGGTCCCGCTGCCGAGGATCTCGCGGATGGACGCCATTACGAGCAGCGCCAGCGTAAAGCCGACGCCCATCCCAATGCCGTCGAGGACGGAGTTCAAAACCGTGTTCTTGCTCGCGAACATTTCCGCGCGCCCGAGTATGATGCAGTTGACGACGATGAGCGGCAGATAGATGCCCAGCGCCTGATACAGCGAGTAGGAATACGCCTCGACGACCATCTGGACGATCGTGACGAAGCCCGCGATCAAAACGATGAAGCTCGGGATGCGCACCTTGTCCGGGATGACTTTTCTGAGAAGCGAAACGGCGATGTTGGAGCACAGCAGGACGGCCGTCGCGGCAACGCCCATGCCGACGGCGTTCGACGCCTGCGTCGATACCGCCAGCGTCGGGCACGTCCCGAGGATCAGGACAAGCACGGGGTTTTCCTTGACGATCCCGCGCGTCAGTACGGAAAGTCTGCCCATTACGATGCCTCCTTTACAAGCTCGAACGCCGTGAAAGCGTCCCTGACGGCATTGATATACGCCGAGGACGAGATGGTCGCGCCGGTGATGGCCTCGACGCCGTCGAGCGGCGCGCCCGCGCCTGTAAACTGCTCTTCGAAGGACGGCTCCGCGATCCGGGAGCCGAGGCCCTTTGTCTCGGTCTGCTCGAGCGTCCGGCAGGTGATTACCGTGCCGTCGGGACGTATGGCGCAGATGATCTTTATATCGCCGCCGTAGCCCCTGGTTGTCAGCATAAAGATATACCCGACGTCGTTCGCGGTCGTGTAGACCTCCGCGACGCTCGCCGGCAGGCCGTCCACGTCGAGCTTTTCAAAGCCGGTCGCGTCCGGGATGACTTCTTTTTCGGCCGCCTCGGCGCGCGCCGCCGCCGCCGCCGCGATGACCGGCTCCGTGACGCTGTTTGTGAAGGCCAGCGCCGCCGATATGACGAGGCAGATGAGCGCGAGGACGACGACGGGGATGACGAAATCCTTTTTCATGCCTTCGCACCTCCGAATGCCCTGTGGGCCGTCAGGCGGTTGATGAACGGCACGAGCGTGTTCATGAGCAGTATCGAAAACGACACGCCCTCCGGGTAGCTGCCGTAGACGCGTATGAGCGCCGTCAGGATGCCGGCGCCGACGCCGAAGACGACGCGGCCCCAGTTTGTCTGCGGGGTTGTGGCGTAGTCGGTCGCCATGAAAATCGCGCCGAGGATAAGCCCGCCGGACAGCAGCTGATAGACCGGCTGCTGGCCCATGAGCGCGGTGAGCGCGAATACGGTGGCGATGAACGTCACGGGCGTGTGCCAGGATATGACCCGCCGCGCGATGAGATAAATACCGCCGAGCGCGAGCGCGACGACGCTCGTCTCGCCGATGCAGCCGCCCCGCACGCCGAGCAGCATGTCCGGAATGGAAGGCAGGGCGCCAAGCTCGCCCTTCGCGATGAGCGCCAGGGGCGTGGCCGACGTGACGGCGTCGGGGATGCCGAGCGACAGCTTTTGGATGTCGGCGGGATCAAACCAGGTCGCCATCGTCGTGGAAAACGCGATGAACATGAAGATGCGCGCCGTAATGGCGGGATTGGCGAAGTTCTTGCCGATGCCGCCGAACAGCTGCTTGACGAAGATAACGGCGAACGCGCTGCCGACGACGGCCTGCCAGACCGGGATGGCGACAGGCAGGTTGAACGCCAGCAGCAGGCCCGTCACGACGGCGGACAGGTCGGCGATTGTGGACGGCTTTTTCATGGCCTTTTCGTACAGCCATTCGCTCAGGACGCTCGCCGCCACGCACACAAGAATGACGAGCGCGGCGCGCGCACCGAAAATCCACACCCCGGCGATCAGCGCGGGGACGAGCGCGAGGATCACGTCGAGCATGATCCGGCTTGTCGTTGTACGGTCGCGCAGATGCGGCGACACGGATACGGTCAATTGGCTCATTGGGCGCCCGCCTCCCCTTTCTCTTTTTCGTTGTGCTCCCGTTTTGCCTTTTCCTTTTCGGCCTCGGCCTTCCTTTTGTCCTGATATTCCTTCAGCATGAGCTTCGAGAGCTTCATCACCTGGACAAGCGGCCGCCTGGCCGGACAGATATACGCGCAGCAGCCGCACTCCATGCACACGTTGACCTTGTACTTTTCGAGCAGCTCCGGCTTTTTGAGCGTGTAGGCCGTCTCGATACAAAGCGGCATGAGGCGCAGCGGACAGTGCTCGACGCACCGGCCGCAGCGGATACAATTTGTCGGCTCGGATACAGCGGCGTCCTTTTTGCCGAACGCGAGCAGCGCGTTCGTGTTTTTCAGGACGGGCGCCGCGGTGTCGGATACGGCTATGCCCATCATCGGGCCGCCGAACAGAATCTTCTCCGCGCCCTCGAGCCCGCCGCAGAAGTCGAACAGATCGCGGACCGGCGTCCCGATGGGCGCGATGACGTTCTTCGGCGTTTTGACGGCCGAGCCGTCGACCGTGACGCACTTGGAAACGAGCGGCATGCCGGTTTTGACGTACTTATATATCGCGGCAAGCGTCGTGACGTTCAGGACGACGACGCCGACGTCCAGCGGCAGCTTCCCCTCCGGCACCCTGCGGCCCGTGATGCTGTAGATGAGGACCTTTTCCCCGCCCTGCGGGTAGACAGACGGCAGTACGGCGACTTCCACGCCGTCCATCCCGGCGAGCTTGCCGCGCATTTTCGCGATCGCCTCGGGCTTGTTCTTCTCGACGGCGACGACGATCCTTTTCGTCTTCATATATGTCTTTAACAGCTCGATGCCGCCTTTGATCCCGTCGGCGTCGTCGAGCAGCGTACGGGTGTCCGAGGTTATGTACGGCTCGCACTCGGCGCCGTTGATGAGGATATGGTCGATCTGGCCGAGCTCCTTGACCGTCAGCTTCACGGCCGTCGGGAAGCCCGCGCCCCCCAGGCCGACGACCCCGCTGTCCCTGACCGCCGCGAGAAACGTCTCCAGATTTGTGACCTGAGGCGGCGCAATGCCCTCGAACGGCGTCTGCAGGCCGTCGGCGGCGATGGTGACGGCCGTCGTCCTCTGGCCGGTCGGCGTCATAAAGCTGTCGATCGACTTGACCTTCCCCGACACGCCCGTATGGACGGGCGACGAAACAAAGCCGCCCGCCTCCGCGATCAGCTGCCCGACACTCACCTCGTCGCCGACCTTGACGACGGGCTTTGCCGGCGCGCCGATGTGCATGGACATCGGCAGGACGATCTCGGACGGCGTCGGCAGCGGCTCCGGTTTTAGCGCGGCCGTGTTTTTTCGATGCGGCGCGTGGACGCCGCCAAGCCTTTTCATCGGCGGATATGCTCCCTTCGGAATGGATGACTTATTTCAAAGACGGCACAAGTCCGTATTTTTCATATCATATAGCTGTTATTCATTTTTGTCTACTCCATAATACCATAATAATCGCACTTATTTCAGCTTGTAATTCATGTAAACGTTATGAAATTCTACATATTTTAGTGATCTTTCTCATGCAGCTTAATAACGCCGGCAGCGCGCAGCCGCAGGAGCAGAAACTGCGCCGCGAGGCCGGTGAACGCCCCCGTCACGATCGCCGAGACGAAAAGCGCCGGAAAATACGCCGCGAGCTCCGGCGTCGCCGTCACGAGGACGGCCGCGGTCAGCTGGCCCGCATTGTGGACGATGGCCATAAAAATGCTTACGACCCATATCTGCTTCACGGGGAAGCGCCGGCGGATCAGCACGCCGAGACCGAACGCGGGCAGCCCGCCGAAAAGGCTGTACAGGAGCGCCGCGACCTGCCCTGTCAGGAGGCTCCCGAGCACGATCCGGACGACCAGGACGCCCAGCGCGAAGAGCGGCCCCACGCAGTACAGCGCAAAGAGCGACACGATATTGGACAGTCCCGGCTTGATGCCGGGCACCGGCGTGAGATACGGCAGCTGCGCCTCGATGTACCAGACGATCAGCGCCACGGCCGCCAGCAGCGCCGCGAGCGCGAGTTTTTTGATCCGCCCCTTTTTCATCCTCAAATCCCCGTCATCGCGTCGTATTTCGGCTCGTCCCGCGTCTCCCAGCGTATGACCAGCCTGTTCGGCAGGCACACGATGGGCGGCCCGTCGCCGAGCGGGCCATGGTCGATGCACAGCTTGTCCGGGCAGGAGGCGTCGGCGATCCATATGCCCTCTTGTGAGACGCGGATCGTGTTGTACCCCCCGCCGTACGGGACGGTGAACTCATACGGCTCGGTCACCTCGTCGAGATGGATCGTGCGCACGAGCTGCCCGTCCGAGTACACGCCGGCGATCCTCTCCGCGTGGCTCCGGTTTGATACGAAGACAGACGCGGCGAGCGCCGCCAGGGCCAGCGCCGCGAACAATAGTATCCAGAAACGCGTCCTCATGGCGCGATCACCTCGAAATCCCTGTCGGACGTGTAGGCGTCCGCAATCCCCGCGGTGATAAGGACCTCGTCTTCCGTCGTCACCAGCACCGCGTCGAACAGCTCGCTGCGCGCGCGCCAGAAGTCGGCCGCCGCGTCCCTGCCCAGGACGAAAAGCGCCGTCGACAACGCGTCGGCCGCCGTCCCGTCGTCGCTGACGATCGTCACGGATTTGAGGCCGCTCTCTGCCGGGAACCCGGTTTCGGGATCGATGATGTGGTGGTACGTCGTCCCGCCGCTTTCAAAAAAGCGCTGGTAGCCGCCGGACGTGACGACCATCTTGTCGGTCACCGCGAGGATGCCGACAATTCCGGACGGGTCGTCCGGGTCCTGCACGGCGACGTTCCACGCGCTGCCGTCCGGCTTGGCCCCGTACGCCACCACGTTGCCGCCGAGCGAGGCCAGCGCCGAGCTCACGCCGTTTTCACGGAGCACGAGCCTCAAACGGTCGGAGGCGTAACCCTTTCCGATCCCGCCGAGGTCGATTGCCATGCCGGGCACAGCAAAGCGGACCGTGTTCCCGTCGAGGGCGAGCTTGTCGCCGCCGACAAGCTCGAGAAGCGTCAGGAGGTCGCCCGGCGAAGGGACCGCATAATCCCCGGTGTAAAACCCCCACGCGGACACGACGGGGTAAACGGTGATATCGAACGCCCCGTCCGTCAGCGCATAGAGCTCGGCCGACCTTTTCAGGAGCCCCGCCGTCTCGGGCGAGACCTCGCCTCCGCCGTTTTTGTTGACGGCCGCGATCTCGCTGGCCGAGCCGCCCGCCGACAGTAGGGCGTCGAGCCGATAGAGCTCCTTCTCGCAGGCCGTTTCGGCCGTTTCGGCGTTGTCGCCGTATACCGTTAACAGCATGACGGTATCCATGGCAAAAAATTCGGCTTTATAAGCCGCGTCCGGGGTCCGGACGCCGCAGCCGAACAGGACAAGGCATACGGTCAGCAAAGCTGTCAGTTTCTTCAAGGCGCGCCTCCAAAGCGACGGTACCGGGAACGGACCGCGGTCCTGTCCCGGGCCGCCGCGGGCCGCTGGCTCCGCCGCCCGGCGGCCCGGGATTTTGTCGAAAGTGTGAAATCAAGTCTGATTTTATATAAATTATGGCCTTTTGTAAACAATTAATAACAGCCCGCGCGCCGGGCTTTGCGCCGCCTTCGCGGCGCGGGCCGCGCCGTTCCTGTATATTTGGCGGGCCGCCGGCAAAAAATATGATGGATTAGCGACTACAGGAGGATATGCCAGGTAATGTCACCGCGACGTTCTGACAGCGACGTTCAGCTGGAAAAGCTCGGTCGGTTTGCACGCGCCGCCGCGAAGGAAGCGGCGTCCGGCAGACCGGTTTGTGTCTTAAATACCGTCAAAGCCGCCGCGCGGCATTTGGCCGTCATCAAGTCGGTCATGCATGTCGCCACGGCGTATGCCGAGGCCCACGTGAGCATCCCGCAGGGGGCGGAATGGCTGCTGGACAACTGGTATATCGCCGAGCGCGAGGGCAAGAGCGCCATTGCCGACCTGAAGGCCGCGCCGCGCCTGCCCGCCGTGGCCGGCCTCAGGCGCCAGCTCGTCGTCACCCGCGCGGCGCTCTCGCTCATCACGTTCGGTTCGGGCCGCGTCACCGCCGAGCGCATCGAGACGTTCCTCGACAGGTTTCAGGAGGTCGTCTGCCTGTCCGAGGCCGAGCTGTCCGCCTTTATACCGGCCCTGAAGCTCTCCCTCGTCGACTGGCTGGCCGACGCCTGCGTGCGGCTCAAAAAGACGCTGTCGGACGGGGCGGCCCCGGAGGACCTGGCGGGCCTGTTCGAGCAGTGCTTCACGTCGCTGCGGTTTTTGTCCGGCTTCGACGCGTCCGAGATCCTCGAAAACGTCAACCGGGTCGAGCGCACGCTCCGGCTGGACCCGGCCGGCATCTACCCCGGCATGGACGAGCACACGCGCTATTTCTACCGGCACGAGATCGCCCGGCTCGCCAGGGAAAACGGCGAGACCGCCCACGGCATGGCCGTGAAGGCGCTCGAGCTGTCGAAAGCCGACGGACGCCACGTCGGCTACCATATCTTCACGCGGCCTCCGGGGCGCGTCAAAAAAGAGCGCTCGGGCGCTTTATACATCGGTTTTGTGATCCTGGCCAGCCTGTTCGCGGCGCTGCTCATCAGCTTCGCTCTCGACGAGCCGGCCGTATCGCTCCTGCTGCTGCTGCCGGTGTCCGAATTTATCAAAAACGTCACGGACTACCTCATCCTGCGCGCGAGCCGGCCGCGGCGCGTGCCGCGGCTCGAGCTCAAGGCCGGCGTGCCGGACGGCGGCCGGACCCTCTGCGTCGTGTCCGTGCTGCTCTCGTCGGACAAGAGCGGCGCGGCGGCGGCCCGCCTCCTCGAGGAGTACAGGCTTTCCAACCGCGACGCGGGACCGAACCTTGTGTTCGGGGTTCTGGCCGACCTGCCCGACGCGCCGGACGAGCGCACGCCGTACGACGCGGACTATCTGAAAAGCGCGGCGGACGAGCTCGGCCGCCTGAACGCCAAATACGGCGGCGGCTTTTTTCTTTTTTGCAGGGGCCGGCGCCGCAGCGAACGCGACGCGAAGTACACCGCATGGGAACGCAAGCGCGGAGCCGTACTGGAGCTGTGCCGTTATCTGAGGGACACGCCCTCCAAGCTCCGGTGCTTCGCCGGGGACGAGCAGACGCTCGGGCGGATCAAATACGTCATCACGCTCGACAGCGACACGCGCCTGTGCGCCGGCACGGCCAAGGAGCTCGTCGGGGCGGCCATGCATCCGCTCAACGCGCCGGAGATCGATCCCGCGAAGGGCATCGTCGCAGCCGGGAGCGGGATCATCCAGCCGCGCATCTCCGTGGACCTCGCGGCCGCCAACCAGACCCTGTACACGCGCATCTTCGCCGGCCAGGGCGGGATCGACCCGTACGGCGGCATGACGGGCGACATTTACCAGAACCTCTTCGGCACCGGCAGCTTTGCCGGCAAGGGCCTCTTGGACGTCGACGCGTATCTGGCCTGCCTGGGCGAACGCTTTCCCGAAAATACGGTCCTGTCGCACGACCTGCTGGAGGGCGCGTACCTCCGGTGCGCCTTCGCCAGCGACATCGAGCTCACGGACGGCTATCCCGCCAAGGTCACGACGTATTACGACCGGATGCACCGCTGGACGCGCGGCGACTGGCAGTCCATGCCCTGGATGTGCCGCCGCGCGCCCGGCGCGGACGGCGTCCGGCATAAAAACGCGCTGGGGCAGATTGACCGGTGGAAGATCGCCGACAACCTGCGGCGCTCGCTCGTGCCGGTCTTCACGCTCGCGTCGCTGGCGCTCGGCATGCTCATCGGCGGCCCCGAGGTCCTCTGGGCGGCAGGCGTCGCGGTGCTCTCGGCCGTGTCTCACCTGATCATTGCGTCCGCGGCCGACATGTTCAACCGGAAGCGCAGCCGCGTGAAATACCATTCGGCCGTCATCAGCGGCGTCGGCGGGCAGTTCCTGCAGACGGTCATCCGGCTGATCCTCCTGCCGTACGAGGCGTGGGTCTGCCTGAGCGCCATCGTCACGGCGCTGTGGCGGATGTTCGTCACGCACCGGCGCATGCTCGAGTGGGTGACGGCCGCCGACGCCGAGCGCCGGACGCGCAACTGCTTCCTGCACGCGCTTCGGCGCATGTGGCCGTGCCTGCTGTTTTCGCTCGGCATCATCCTTTTCACGCCGTTTGTCTATGCCGTCGCCGTCGCCGGCGTCTGGTTCCTGTCGCCGCTGCTCGTCGTCTGGCTCGGCCGGGAGGCGAAAAGGCCGGAGGGGCTTGACGCGGAGGACAAGCTGATGCTCGCGCGCTTCGCCGGCGGCATCTGGCGGTACTTCGACGAGCTTCTGACCCCGGAAGACCACTGGCTCCCGCCCGACAATTTCCAGGAGCAGCCGTCCGTCGGCACGGCGCACCGCACGTCTCCGACGAATATCGGCATGGCGCTCCTGTCGGCCCTGGCGGCCTGGGACTTAAACGTCTGTACGAAGGAGCGCGCGGTCGAGGTGATCTCGAAGCTGCTGGCAACCGTCGACAGGCTGCCGAAGTGGAACGGCCACCTGTACAACTGGTACGACACGACGACGCTCGGCGTCCTCCGCCCGGCGTATGTGTCGGCCGTTGACAGCGGCAATCTCGTCGGCTGCCTCATCGCGCTGCGCGAAGGGCTTCTGGAGATGGGCGAGACGCGGCTGGCCGAAACGTCGGACCGCCTGCTGTCGAACATGTGCTTCACGCCCCTGTACGACGAGAAAAGACAGCTTTTTTATATCGGCATCGATATCGAAAAAAGCGCCCCGACGGAGGGGTGGTACGACCTGCTTGCCAGCGAGGCGCGGCAGACGAGCTACATCGCTATCGCCCGGGGCGATATCCCGCGCAAGCACTGGCGCAAGCTCGGCCGCTCGCTCGTGGCCATGGACGGCTACCGCGGCATGGCCTCGTGGACCGGCACGATGTTCGAGTACTTCATGCCGGAGCTGCTCCTGCCCTGTTATCCCAGCTCGCTCATCTACGAGAGCCTGAGGTTCTGCCTGTACGTCCAGAAAAAGCGCGCGAAGGATTTCCCGTGGGGCATGTCGGAAAGCGCCTTCTACGCGTTCGACCACACGCTCAGCTACCGTTACAAGGCGCACGGCGTCCAGCGCCTGGCGCTCAAGCGCGGCATGGGCCGCGAGGCGGTCGTCTCGCCGTACTCGACGTTTCTGGCCTTAAACCTCGATCCGAAGGCGTCGGCCGGAAATCTCCGCAAGCTCGCGGAGCTCGGCCTCGAGGGACGGTACGGCCTGTTCGAGGCCGTCGATTTCACGCCGAGCCGGCTTAAAAACGGACGCTTCGAGCCCGTGCGCACGTTCATGTCGCATCACCTCGGCATGAGCATCGTGGCCATCGACAACGCGCTCGGGGGCGGCATTATGCAGCGGCGCTTCATGCGCGACCGCGAGATGGCGTCGTTTGCCGAGCTGCTGCAGGAAAAAGTGCCCGTCGGCGGGCTCGTCTTGCGCCGGCAGCCGCGCGACGTCCCGGAAAAGCCGAACCGCGCCAACCTGCAGCGCTGGCAGAAGGTCTGCCCCGCCATAGACTGCAGGAACCCGCGCTGCACGATCCTCGGCAACGGCGCGTATTCGGTCGTTGCCTCGGAGACCGGGCAGACGCGCAGCATCTGGAACAATATCTCGCTGACGAAATCGTCGCCCGACCAGCTCGGGCCGGATGCCGGCATGGCCTTTTTCGTGAGGAGCGGAGACGAGCTCGTCTCCCTGCTCCCCTCCCCCGTCTTTGACCCCGCCGTGCGCTACTCGGCGGAGCTCACGGGCGCGTACTGCCGCGTCGACGCCAAAAGCGGGAACCTCGGCGCCTCCGTGACCGTCTCGGTGCCGGAGGACGAGGCCGGCGAGCTGCGCGTCGTCGAGCTCACCTCCTCGGTCCGGCGCGACGTCGAGCTGATCTGCTATTTCGAGCCCGTGCTGTCCCGCTTGAGCGATTACGCGTCGCATCCGGCCTTTTCCAAGCTGTCGCTCGAGAGCTCGCAGCACGACGGCTCCGTCGTCGTCCGCCGCCGTCCCCGCGCCAAGGGCCACGGGCTCGCGCTGGCCTTCGACTGCGACTGTCCGTTTACGTTCGACACCTCGCGCGAGAAGGCGCTCGGGCGCGGCGGCCTCCGCGCGCTCAAAAAGGCGCTCGCGCGCCCGGCCGCCGGCTCCGCCGGGGCCGTCCTGGACCCGTGCGTCCTCCTGCGCGTCCGGGTGCGCCTCGAGCCCGGGGCCGCGGCCCGCGTCAAGTTTTCCCTGACGACGGCCTCGACGGTCCAGGGGGCCTCCTCTGCCGCCAAGCGCGTTTTGTCCGAGGGCGCGGGCCGCTATTCGCGCCTGGACGACACGGCGCGTCAGCTCAGCCTCGGCGACGAGCTGATCGACGAGGCGATGGCGCTGCTGCCCGACCTCGTCGCTCCCTCGCCCGACAGGCGCATCGACGCGGACGGCGCGCAGGCGCTCGCGCGCGGACAGAAGGCGCTGTGGGCCCTCGGCGTCTCGGGCGACCTGCCGATCATCGCATGCGAAATCGGCGAAGAGGTCGACATCGACAGCGCCGAAAGGCTCCTCAACGCGCACCGCCTTCTGTGGCTCAACAACGTGCAATACGACCTCGTCTATCTGATCAAGGGCGGCGGCGACTACCGCAGCCGGCTCAAAAACGAGCTGACCGAAGCGCTGAAGCTGACAAATCCGGACCGGCACCTCGATACGCGCGGCGGCGTCCATCTGGCGGAGCTGCCGTCCGCGGGCGCCGAGAGCGTGCGCGCCGTGTCTGTTCTATATTTCAAATCGGGCGGCTGGACGCAGCCGTATGTCCGCGACGAGACGACAAAGCCGGTTTTCCGGCCGTTTCTGGACGCCCGCCCCGAAGCGCCGCTCGGCTCCCGGTACAACGCGGACAACAGCTTCACGTTTGAGACGGGCGAGCTGCCGAAAAACGCCTGGAGCCATATGCTCGCGAACGAATCGTTCGGGTTTTTGGCGACCGACGCGGGCACCGGCCATATGTGGCACTTAAACGCCCGCGAAAACAAGATTAACCGCTGGCTCAACGACAGCCTCGCCACGGACGGCACGGAAAGGCTGGAGATCGTGTGCGGCGGGAAAAGCACGTCCCTGTTTGCCGCGCCCGACGGCTGCCGTTGCGCCGTCACGTACGGCTTCGGCTGGGCCGAATGGGAAAAGCAGATCGGCGGCGCCGTCTTCAAAACGACGGCCTTCGTCCCCCCCGACACGTCCGCGCGCCTTCTTATCGTCGAGGCCGAGGGCGCGGAGGAATTCGACGTGGCGTACTACACGGACCTCGTCCTGGCCCCGAACGAGCAGTCGAACGTCTATGTCGAGACCTCGCACCTGCCGGGCATCCTTTCGGCCTGGAACGCGTACAACACGGATTTCCCGGACACCGTTTTCTACCTGACGGCGTCCGTGCCGGAAACGTCGTTCACCTGCTCCCGGCCGAGCTGGGAGACGGGCTGCTTTGATAACCTCACGGGCGTCGGGTTCGTTCCGTGCTTCGCGGCCGTATACAAGGCGCGCGGGACGCTCGTGCTCGTCGCGGGAAGCGACCGGCTCGAGCTGCTGCGCGCGCTGACCGTGCCGGAGGCCGCCCGCGAAAAGCTGCGCGAGACGGTCAGCTGGTGGCGCGCCGTCACCGGAAAGCTCGCCGTCAAAACGCCCAGCGAGGACTTAAACCGGTATTTGAACGGCTGGGCGACGTACCAGACGCTGGCCTGCCGGATCTTCGGGCGCAGCTCGCTGTACCAGAGCGGCGGCGCGTACGGCTTCCGCGACCAGCTGCAGGACATCTGTTCGCTTCTCGACGAGACGCCGGCGATCGCCCGCGCGCATCTCGTCCGCGCGGCGTCACACCAGTTTCTGGAGGGAGACGTCCAGCACTGGTGGCATCCCGTCCGTCGCGAGGGCAAGCTCGGCGACAAGGGCGTGCGCACGCGCTGCAGCGACGATCTGCTGTGGCTGCCGTACGCGCTCTGCCAGTATGTCGAGGCCACGGGCGACGCGTCCGTCCTCGATGAGCCCGCCGCGTACCTCACCTCGCCGCCTTTGGGCGAGGACGAGCTGGAGCGCTACGAGCAGCCCGAGATCAGCGAGGTATCCGAACCGCTGTTCCTTCACGCCGTCCGGGCCGTCGACCTCGTGCTCGCGCGCGGCGCGGGGCGGCACGGCCTCGCGCTCATCGGCAGCGGCGACTGGAACGACGGGCTCAACCTCGTCGGCGCGCGCGGCGAGGGCGAGAGCGAATGGCTGACGTGGTTTCTGAGCGTCACGGCCGAAAAAATGGCGGCCCTGTGCCGATTGGCGGACAATCCCGGCGCGGCCGCGCGCTTCACGGAGGCCGCCGGGCTGTATAAAAGCGCCGCCGAAAACGCGTGGGACGGCGAGTGGTATATGCGCGGCTACTACGACGACGGCGCGCCGCTCGGCTCGTGCACGTCGGACGAGTGCAGCATAGACTCCATCGCGCAAAGCTTCGCGGCGCTCGCCGGCGGCGAAAATGGCAAGACGAGAACGGCGCTCCTCTCGTCGGTGGAAAGGCTCTACGACGCGGACGAGCGGGTCGTGCGCCTGTTCGATCCGCCTTTTGCGAACGGCCTGAGCGTGCCGGGGTATATCAAGGGCTACAGCCCCGGCTTCCGGGAAAACGGCGGACAGTACACGCACGGCGCGGTGTGGCTGGCGATGGGGCTTCTTATCGAGGGTATGACGGACGAGGGCTGGCGGATCCTCGAGGCCTTGCTGCCGCAGGGGCGGCCGAACGACATTTACAGGACGGAACCGTTTGTCATCGCCGCCGACGTTTACTCCGCGCCGGGCCACGTGGGGCGCGGCGGCTGGACCTGGTATACGGGCGCGGCCGGTTGGTTCAAGCGCGTGGCGCTTGAAAACCTGCTGGGACTGCGGCTGCGCGGCGGAAACCTGCACGTCGGCCCCTCGCTGCCGTCCGGCTGGGACGGCTTCGGGGCGGACTGGCGGAGCGGCGGGGCGATCTTCCGCATCCGGGCGGACAGGGAGCGCGTGGACCTCACGCGCGACGGCGGGGACGCCAGGGCCGTCGTCGTCGTCGAAAACACGCGGGAAGCCCCGGCCCAGCCATAAAAAATTAACAAATATTATTTACCAAAGTTTATGAAACGGTGTATAATGTGAAAAAGACCGACACAATCGCATTTCTGCCAATGCGCAAAACCGACGCGGGCCCCGCGGCCTTACGCGGGACCCTTAAACCCACGGAGGCCTCTATGCAGGAAGTCGTACGAAAACAGATCATGCCCGACACGCACCTGACGTACGTCAAAACGGACAAGTTTAAAACGTGCTGCCTGTCGGTCAGCCTCATCACAAAGCTCGACAGGGATGACGCGGCGAAAAACGCCCTGCTCCCGCGCGTGCTGCTGCGCGGCACGACGGCGCACCCCGACATGCAGAGCCTCAACAATCAGCTCGACGAGCTGTACGGCGCGCGCGTCGTCCCCATGGTGCGGAAGAAGGGCGAGCTGCACTGCATCGGCTTTTTGGCCGATTTCATCGACGACGACTTCGTGCCGAAGGGCGAGGATATCCTCGGGAAAGCGACCTCGCTCGTCGGCGAGCTGCTCCTCGAGCCCAACACGCACGGGGGGCTTCTGCTCTCCGAGTACGTCGACGGCGAAAAAAAGAACCTGATCGACGACATACGCGCCGGCATCAACGACAAGCGGCGCTACGCGCTCGACCGGCTGTTCGAGCTCATGTGCGGCGACGAGCCGTTCGGCCTGAGCCGTCTCGGGCGGGAGAGCTCGGCCGAGACGATCACGGCGCAGTCCCTGACGAAGCATTACCGCAACCTGCTGGCCAGCTCGCGGGTCGAGATCTTCTGCTGCGGCGCGCACGACTTCGAGCGCGTCGAGGCGGCCGTGCGGACGGCCTTCGCGGCGCTGCCCAGGAGCGAGCCGATCGAGGAAATCGCGACGGACGTGCGCCTCAAGCCCCCCGCCGACGGCGTGCGGGCGTTCACCGACCATATGGACGTCGGCCAGGGCAAGCTGTCCATCGGCTTCCGCCTCGGCAAAACGATGCTCTCGCCGAACTACGCGGCCCTTCTCGTCTTCAACGCCGTCTACGGCGGCTCGGTCACCTCGAAGCTTTTTATGAACGTGCGCGAGAAGCTGTCGCTGTGCTATTACGCCAGCTCCGTCATCGAAAAGCACAAGGGCGTCATGGCGGTCGCCTCCGGCGTCGAATTTGAGAAATTCGACACGGCGAAAGACGAGATCCTGTCCCAGCTCGACGCCATCCGGAAGGGCGACGTCAGCGACTGGGAGCTCACGAGCGCCAAGCGCGCCGTCATCACGTCCGTCAAGTCGGCGATGGACAAGCCGACGGGCCTCGAGGAGCTGTTTTTCGACCAGGCGATCGCCTCGGTCAAGATCACGCCGGACGAGGTGGCCGCGCTGGCCGACGGCGTGACGCGCGAGGAGCTCATGGACATCGCCTCCGGCATCGAGACGGACGCCGTCTACTGCCTGGCCGGTCCCGACGGCGAGGGCGCGCCGGGCGACAAGCCGGCGGAACAGTAAGGCGCGCCGCAATGATTCCGGTATACAAAGCGATTTCGCGTTACGCGCATGCGTTGTCTGCCAAGCAGCACACAGCGCAGGAGGTTATATGAGAACGAAAGGCTACGATTTAATCGGCGAGCAGGTCTACACCGAAAAGCTTGAAAACGGGCTCCAGGTCCTCGTCGTTATAAAAAAGGGTTTCAACAAGAGCTACGCGTTTTTCGCCGCCGATTACGGCGGCGCGGACAGGCGCTTTCAATACGGCGGCAAATGGATCGACACCCCCATGGGCGTCGCGCATTTCCTCGAGCACAAGATGTTCGACACGAAGCAGGGCAACGCGCTCACGGACCTGTCCGCCAACGGCGCGTCGCCGAACGCGTTCACCTCGTCGGACATGACGGCCTATTACTTTGAGACGACGGAAAAATTCACCGACAATCTCGAGATTCTGCTCGGCTTCGTCTCCGTGCCTTACTTCACGCCCGAAAGCGTCCAGAAGGAACAGGGCATCATCGGGCAGGAGATCCGCATGACGGAGGACGACCCGGATCACGCCGTCTACTACGGCCTGATGAGCTCCCTGTACGAGCACAATCCCATCCGCGACCGCATCGCCGGAACCGTCGACAGCATCGCGCAGATCACGGCGGACACGCTCTACAGCTGTCACAAGGTGTTTTACAACCCCTCGAACATGGTGCTGTGCGTCGTCGGCGACGTCGACCCGGAACAGATCGTCGGGACGGCCAGAAAGGTGCTGCCGAGAGAGCCCGGCGAGGTTCCGCGGCGCGACTACGGGCCGGAGGAGACGCTCAAGCCGCTCTCCTTCAGCGGCCGGAGCGAGATGGAGGTCGCCAGTCCCCTGTTCAATATGGGCTCGAAAACGCAGCCCGTCAAAAAGGGAGACGGCTGTCTCCGCCAGGAGCTCGCGGCAAGCCTGACCCTGGAAATCCTGGCCGGCCGTTCCTCCCCGTTTTTCAGGAGGCTCTACGACATGGGCCTCATCAACAGCGGCTTTTCAGCCGCCTACGAGTATTCGGCCGGCGTGGCGTACACGATGGCGGGCGGCGAGAGCAGCGACCCGGAAAAGGTCTTCGGGCTGTATAAGGAGGAGATCGGCCGCCTGATCGCGGAAGGCCCGGACGAGGCCCATTTCGAGCGGCAGAAAAAAGCGATGCTGGGGCGCCAGATCGGCGCGCTCAACGCCTTCGACAGCATCAGCCTCAACCTCTCGCGCGGATATTTCAGGGGCTACGACGCCTTCGAGGCGCCGAAGCTGCTCGGCGGGCTTACGCCGGCGGACGTCACGTCGTTTCTGAAGCTATATATGGCCCCGGAAAACATGGCCTTGTACGTGGTCCGCCCGAAACGGCGCGCCTAGCGTCCGTTTCGGCGTAAAACAGACATCACAAAGATAAAAGGGTGGTATATTCTTGGGCGTAAAGATTTCCTTTCCGATGTTCGGCGACGGCTTTGTATTGGACCCGCCGACGCACTTTACCGTGTTCGGGCTCAATATCTACTATTACGCCGTGATCATTGCGGCGGGCTTTCTCCTGGCAATCCTCCACATATACAAAAGACGCCGCGAATTCGGCCTCACGCAGGACAACATCCTCGACATGTTCATCATCGCCGTGCCGACGGGCATCGTCGGCGCGCGGCTGTATTACGTCCTGTTCCACCCGGAGGGATTTTTCGGCCCCGGGAAATGGCTGAACATATTCGACATCCGCAGCGGCGGCCTGGCCATCTACGGCGGCGTCATCGCGGCCGTCGTCGGAATCGTTATCTACAGCCGGAAAAAGAAGATCCCGGCCGGCGTGTTCTTCGACGTCGGCGCGCTCGGGCTGCTCATCGGCCAGGCCGTCGGGCGCTGGGGAAATTTCTTCAACCGCGAGGCGTTCGGCTACGAAACGGACCTCCCCTGGAAAATGGGCCTCACCTCGGGCGCCGGCACGTTCTACGTACATCCCACCTTCCTCTACGAGTCTGTCTGGAATCTCGCCGGATTCATATGGATTTATATATTTTCGAAAAAACGCAGAAAATATGACGGACAGATTTTCCTTCTGTATGTCGCATGGTACGGCTTCGGCCGTTTCCTCATCGAGGGGCTCAGGACCGACAGCCTGTACCTGTTCTCGACGGACATACGCGCATCGCAGCTGGTCGCCGCGCTGTCGTTCGGCGCCGCCGTCTATCTTCTCTCCCGCATCCGCCTGCGCGGCCGCTTCGGGCCGGAGCGTCTTTTCGTAAACCGCGCGAATATATTGGATAACGGGGCCGCCCCCGAAAAGGAGGAAGCCGACGCCGCGTCCGGGCAGGCCGGCCGCCCCGCCGCGCCCGACGGGGAGCCGTCCGACAATACCGATTAAAAAAGGATTTTCACACTTATAACAGGAGGTAAAAAAATGAGCAGCTTTGACGAATTCAAGAAAGCGGCATGGGATACGATGGAAACGATTGCCGACAGATCGGTTGAGCTTTATAAAATCGCTGAGGAAAAAACGAAACTCATCGCCAGAAGGACGCGGCTTTCCGCCGAAATCGCAGTGGAAAAGGGCGGCGTGCGCAATCTCTACAAGGAGATCGGCAGGGTGTATTACGCGCTGCACAACGCGGAGCCGGAAGCAGCGCTCCGCCAGCTGTGCGCCGAGGTCGACGCCGCGATGGTGCGCATCGAGGCCCGTCAGGCGGAGCTGGACGAGCTGAAAAACGGCGTTTTTACCGCTGCCGATTATGCGCCGGACGAGGAAGCCGATGCCGGCTGCGAAACGGCGGAAGACGCCGCGCCGGATCCGGATGCGTCCGGGACCGCCGCGGAACCGGCGGGAACCGGCGCGTGGGAGCCGGCCGGACAGGACGCCGCGGAGCCGGAAACCCCGCAGTCCGGCACTTACGACGCGACGCCGCCCGAGATGGACACGGCGCCGGACCAGGAGGAATGGCAAAAGAAATACCCGCCCGAATTCAGATTATGAGATGAGGATCCCCCCGACTCGATCAGGGGGATTTTTCATGTCAAAGACCGGGCGGGCAGAAAGTTTTCCTTCGGGTTACGCATAAAGAAAGCGGCATTACTTAAAATAATCGAAGGCGTGCCGGCCGTTTCGAAGCCGGATTCCGGCCGCGCTGAGCCGTTAAAAAAACAGGTTGACACGGTATCGTCCCCGGGCGGAAATTTCCGGCCCGATATTTTTGTATTATTTCATTCGATTTTTGGACAATTGTATGAACGTGCCAGTTTATCGGGTTTTTTGGAGGCCTTTTTTATTTACTTAATCCGATAAAAATGATACTATCAATACAATCTGTTCAACATTCGGTCCTTTTATTTCTTTAAATACAGGTATAAGATGTTAATTTTGAAAGGAGCAACTTATGACAGTCCCGGAAATCATGAAAAAAAGAATGGCCTTTTCGTTCGAGCTTTTCCCGCCGAAGACAGACGCCGGCATGGAGAAGCTGGTCGGCAAGGACGGCGTGCTCGACAAGCTGTGTACAATGAAGCCCGACTACATCTCCTGCACATACGGCGCGGGAGGCGGAAACGTCGGCAAAAATCTTGAGGTGCTCGACGCCGTCAAGATCGGAAGAGCACACGTCTGAACTCCAGTCACCGCTCATTAT
>CAYMLM010000019.1:4013-20467 GCA_964391385.1 uncultured Papillibacter sp. | reverse complement strand
CGCCCGTCTCGTAGTTGACGACGGCGACCGTGCCCTTTCGCCCCCCCAGCGCCTCGTAGGCCGCGACGTTCAGGTCCGCGTCGACCGACAGCGCGACCGTCTTCCCCGTCCCGGCGCGGGAGTACGCGCCGCTGAAAAAATCGTAGCCGATGAGGCGGGAGGCAAACGCCCTGAGCGCGCCCGTGCCGATGTTCCCGCCGATATCCCCGACCGCGTGGAGCGTTGAGGCGCGCACGGCCGCGTCGTCGGCGTAATACCGCTGACCCCCGGATGCGCCGGAGAGGACGAGGCCGTCGCGGTCCGTGACCGTGCCGAGCGCCAGGACGCCGTCCGAATAGACCGTCTTGTTCGGCGTAAACGACACCCAGTCCGGCCCTTTGGTGATCAGGCGCGCGACCCAGAGCGTGAGGCCCGTCAGAATGAGCGCCGCCAGAATGAGCAGCGCGTTGGATCTGCCGCCGACTTTTTTCACGACGTCATCCCTTCCTTCTCAGCTGTCCTCTTCATCGTCGTCCTCCGAGCCGTCGAAGACGCCTTCCAGGTCGAGGTCAAAGCCGTCGTCCCCGACGCCGCTGAAATCACCGTCGTAAACGCTGCCGTCAGCGGGCTCCTGCCCGCGTCCGTCCTCGTATGCCCGGACAAACCGTTTCTCCCGGCGGCTGATCCGCCGGGCGAGCGGGACGGCAAAGCTGGCGTTCTGCCGGTTGTCGGCCGCCTTGACAAAGGCCAGCAGCCCCCAGCAGGTGACGAGGCTCGAGCCGCCCGTCGAGACAAACGGGAACGTCACGCCCGTAAACGGCAGCATATCGACGCTGCCGAAGACGTTGAGGATCATCTGCGCGAGCAGGATCGACACGGCGGCGCACGCGCCGATGACGTAGTACGTGCTCCGGGCCGACGACCCGGAGCGCACGGCGTAAAACGCCAGCGCCAGCAGGCAGAAAACAGCGCAGACGGCAACGATCAGCCCGAGCTCCTCGCTGACGACGCCGAAGACCATATCCGTGTCGGCGGCAAAGATGTGCTTGAGCCACCCGTTCCCGCCGCCCACGCCGAACAGTCCCCCGCCGGCCGCCGCCGACATGGTCCGCGTCTGCTGGTAGCCCGACGCGTAGGCGTTTTCCCAGGCGTGGCCCCAGGCGGTGAACCGGCCGGCCACGTAGGGTTTGAGCGTGACGGCCATAAAACCGGCGAGGCCGGCGCCCGCGACGCTCAATACGATGGTCGCCAGGTCGCCGGACCGCAGGAACGAAATCGTGAGATACGCCACGAAGAAGACGAGCGCCGTGCCGAAGTCGCCCATCAGCGCCAGCGCCATGACGCAGGCGCCGGAAAACGCGACGAACAAGACGAGGTTGCGCCTGGCGAAGAGCCTGTCGAGCGTCGCGGCCCCCGCGCAGACGAACGCGAGCTTGACAAATTCCGACGGCTGGACGGATATGCCGCCGGCGATTTCGATCCAGTTTTTAGCTCCCAGCACCGTCTTGCTTAAAACGAGCGTCGCGCCGAGCAGCAGGAGGCCGGCCACGGCGATCGGCCAGCGGAGCCGGACGGCCCGCGTCAGGTCCCGCAGGAACCAGCCGAGCAGATAGTACAGGCACAGCCCGGCCGCGATGAGCGCGAGCTCCTTGTACAGGTTTTCGGGCGCGGACGTCGCCACGACGGCCAGACCGAGCGTCGAGAGGAAAAAAGCCAGTGTCTCGACCTCGAAGGCGACGCGGCGCATCAGCCGCGTGAGGATAAAGCCGAGCCACATGAGCGCGATCAGCCCCAGAAAGCTCAGCGGGACGGCGGCCGTGAGCGCGTCCCCCGCGGCCACGCTCAGCTGCAGCCCCAGGGCGAGCTGGAACGCCGTCAGACTGAAAAGCGTCAGCGACGGCCGGATCTCCCTGCCCGGACGCTCGCGCTCCTTCGCGCGCCGCGCCTGATGGGACTGGCCGTAAACGGCGAAGACGAGCTCCGCGCCGCCGAGCATCAGGATGTCGCCGTCCCTGACGGCGGCCCGGCCGTCGACCTTCAGGCCGTTTAAGAACACGCCGCTTTTCGAGCCCAGGTCGTAGACGCGCCAGTTTCCCCTGTCGTCGCGGATGAGCGCGGCGTGATTGCGGGACACGGTCGGGTACTGGATCGACACGTCCGAGTTCCGGGCGCGCCCGATGATGTTCTCCCAGTGGTGGAGCGGGAGGCTCGACCCGTTGGGCAACGTGAGGCAGCCCCACTCCTCCAGGTCGTGTTCCTTCCCCAGAAGGGAGCGGACCGAGCGCCAGACGACGACGACGGCGAACAGGGGCAGTAAAAACCGGGTAATGAGCGTGACGTACGAGAAGACGCCGGACGCGTTATCCGTCATAAAGCCGCCGATCTGTGCTAAAAAATCCGTCAGCCACACAATGCTCCGCCCCTTGTCATCTGTATCATTCGTTTTAGACGCCGATCCCGCCGCCAAGGTTCCGTCCGCCGGCGGCGCGGCGCTTTAAAAGGGCGGGCAACAAATCACGCACCGGCCAAACCCGGTATGATTTCCCTGCCCGCCCCTTGTTTTACGGTTTCACTATTCGGCTTCGCTGAGCGCCTTGGCTTCCTCGATGATCTTGGCCTGCACGGTGGCAGGCGCTTCCTCGTAGCGCACGAACTCAAACGTGAACGAGCCCCTGCCCTGGGTCATCGAACGCAGGTCGATGGCGTAGCCGGACATCTCGCCCATCGGCACCTCCGCTTCGACGACCTGATTGCCCTCGGCGTCGAGGTTCATGCCCATCGGGCTGCCGCGGCGCTTGGAGAGGTCGGACATGATGTCGCCCATATACGTGTCGGGGATCGTCACCTTCAGGTAGCCGATCGGCTCGAGTATGACGGGGCTTGCCTGCGGGATGCCTTCCTTATACGCCAGCTGCGCGGCCGTCTTGAACGCCATTTCCGAGGAGTCGACGGGATGGTAGGAGCCGTCGACGAGCGTGGCCTTCAGCTGGACAAGCGGATAGCCCGCCAGAACGCCCTTCTGGATGCTGTCGCGCAGGCCTTTCTCGACGGCCGGGAAAAAGTTCTTCGGCACGCTGCCGCCGAAGACCTTCTCTTCGAACGTGAGATCCTCTTCTTCGCCCGGCTCGAAATCGATGATGACGTCGCCGAACTGGCCGTGGCCGCCGGACTGCTTCTTGTGGCGTCCGCGCGCCTGGACCTTCTTGCGGATCTTCTCGCGGTAGGCGATGCGCGCCGGCGAGAGCTCGACCTCGACGCCGAAGCGTTCCTTCAGCTTGGACGAGAGCACGTCGAGCTGGATGTCGCCCGCGCCCGACAGGACGAGCTGCTTTGTTTCCGCGTTGTTCACGAACGTAAACGTCAGGTCCTCTTCGGAAAGGCGCGCGAGTCCGGAGGCGATCTTGTCCTCCTGGCCCTTCGTCTTGGGCGCGATCGCCATGGCGTAGCACGGCGGCGCGAACTGGATGCCCCTGGCCGTGACCGGCTTTTTGGGGTCGCAGAGCGTATCGCCCGTCTTCGTCTCCCCGAGCTTTGAGACGGCGCCGATGTCGCCGCAGACGACCTCCTTGATCTCGACGCTCTTTTTGCCCCGCATGCTGTAGATGTGCGCGATCTTCTCCTGCGAGCCGGTGCGCGCATTGAGCAGGCTCATGTCCGGGGTCACCTTGCCGGAGAGAACCTTGAAAAAGCTGAACTTGCCGTACTGGTCGCTGAGCGTCTTGTAGACGATGGCGCAGGCCGGGCCGTTCGGGTCGGCCGCGATGACGCTGCCGTCCTCGGCGGTCTCGGCTCTCGCGTCAAGCGGCGACGGGACGAGATTGACGACGGCGTCCAAAAGCTCAAGCGTGCCGAGCCCGGTGAGCGCGCAGCCGCAGAACACCGGATAGACCATGCGGTCCTTCACGCCGGACTTGATGCCGGCAATGACCTCCTCGACGGTGAACGCCTCGCCGGAGAAATACTTCTCCATGAGCACCTCGTCCGTTTCCGCAACGCTCTCGGAAAGGGCCCCGTACAGCTCCTCGAGCTGCGCGCTCATGCTGTCGGGCACAGGTATCTCCTTGCGCTTGCCGCCCTCGACGGTAAACGCCTTTTTGCTGATGAGGTCCACAAGCCCTTCGACCTTGCCATTAGCGTTCTTGATCGGGGCGACCATCGGGCAGACGGACGAGCCGTATTTTTCGCGCAGCGCGGTGTAGGCCGACTCAAAGTCGCCGTGTTCCTCGTCAATCTTGGATACGTAGATCGCGCACGGCAGCTTCAGATTCTCCAAATACTTCCACGACTTCTCGAGGCCCACCGTCACACCGTCCTTGGCGGAGCAGACAATGATCCCGCCGTCGGCGACGCGCAGCGCCTCGGCCGCTTCGCCGGCGAAGTCGAAATAACCCGGAGTGTCCAGAATATTGATCTTGCAGTGATTGTGTTCGGCATACATCGTCGCCAGTGATATCGAAATCTGCCGCTTGATCTCCTCCGCGTCGGAATCGCCGACGGTATTGCCGTCGGTTATCTTTCCGAGCCTGTCGATTCCTCCCGTCAGATAGAGCATGCTCTCGGCGAGGCTCGTTTTCCCATTGCTCCCGTGTCCCAGCAGAGCAATGTTGCGGATTTTATCTGTGGCATAGGTCATAATTCGTTGTTACACTCCTTACAAATTTTTACTTATATCAAAGGTCCGTTCCGGTCAGGCTTTGCATAAAGCGGCGCGGTACGAGACCGCCGCCTTATGACGGAAATTATACACTAATGAAAAATAAAATACAACAGGATTTCCGCCGTCGAATACCGCTTGGACGGCGCTGCCGGTTCGACGCGCCGGGCGCTAATGCGTGTACCGCGCGAATCCGCACACGATCAGCACGATCACCGTCATTGAAATCATGTACAAGAGCAGGTTGGCGGCGCTGCCCGCGTCAAACGCGCCCGTCATGCAGATGGTGTACATAATGATCATACCGCCCGCGGCGGTGAGGAGCGTCAGGATCGTCGCGACAAGGGATGTCAGACGCAGCCGCCGGCCGCTGATGATGGCCTCGACATACGGACCTATCCCCTCCCGCGTCAGGATCGCCGCCGTCCGCTTCGTGTCGAGCTTCGTGTCGTCCGACAGATCGTACGAGTCCTGGATCGGTATGTACTCGATGTCGTCGACGGGGACCTTGAATTTCTGCTCGAGCATGACCGGAGTGATGTTGAAGTCCCGCACGGAAAACAGCAGCCTGACATGGTGGCGCAGGACGGATATCAGCGCGTTCTGCACCGTTTTGACCGGCACGTAGTCGATGGTGAATACGGCGATCAGCTTTTTGTCTATGGCGGTGAAGACGCCGTTTTTCATATTGAGGCTCGGCGGCACGCGGATGCCCTGGAGGTTCATGAGCGCGGCCGAGCCCGTGACGACGCGCTCGCCTTTGACCGTGCCGCCGATTCCGCCCTCGTAGCACATGAAATCGTCGACGCCGAGCTTCGTCAGTCCCTCCTTTGTGAGCAGCTGCGTGAAAAGCGACGACAGGACGCTCCGGGAGGCGATGATGAGACTGGCCGTGTAGCGCAGGGCCTTGTCCGGGGCAATCTCCTCGAAAACCTTGATGCCGCTGAGCGTCACGGTCCCGGCCGGGAAAATGTCCTCGTCCTTGATGCTCGCGCCGTCGGAGTGGAACAGCTCGTCCGCTCCGCCCCAGCCGGCGACGGCCACGCCGGACTGGCGCGCGCGCTTCGTCATTGCGTTAAACGGCACGGCATACGCCAGCAGGGCCGAAAACGGCGCGGCCGCGGCCATGACGGCCGCGAAATTGTGCATGAAATGCTGGTTTTGGCCCTGCCCGACGGAGGAGAAGAACGCCAGGACGAGCGCCGCGACGATCAGGACGGGCGCGGCGTATTTGAAGACGGTTTCGGTGATGTCCGCCTGGATGAGGTTGTTGTAAAAGCCGTCGGTCAGGCCGGTCGTTTTCTTGATGACGGACCGGTTTAAATCCTCGCACATCGTCACGACGAGCCCCGTCGGGACGGCGGCGGCCTGCGCCGTCTTGAGCGTCTCGGTGAGCGCCCTGTAATAAACGCGTTCGCCCCACAGGTTGAACGTCAGGGAAAACGCGGAGACGGCGCAAAACGGCATGCTGGTTTCCGCGCTGCCCGTCAGCATGCCGTAAACGGCCGCCGCGGCCGTTGCGAGGCAGGAGAACAGGTTGAGCGTCTCGACGCCCTGACGGCCCTTGGCAATATCCGTCACCCCGTCGACCAGCTTCTCGGCGCTGAACATCATGACGACAAACAGCAGGATTAAAAGGATGCCGGCGGCCGCGCCGGGATTGTACCCGATGCCGAACGGCAGTTTGGCGCCCGCCTGAAAGACGGCCGTCAGGATGGCGAGCACGACCGAAAGCGCGAGGCTCGCCACAAACCGCGTCGAATACATGTTGCATTTTTCCGCGAACCGTTTGATCGCGGCGGCGGGCTCGGGCTCCTCGACGTAAACGTCCTCTATGACCTCCGGCGCCTCGTATTGCGGTTCGTACTCGCTTTCATCCTCCTCGTCGTCGGCGTCGTAGCCGTTTCTCCGGAAGATGCCGAAGGCTTTTCGCGCGGCTTTCTGCGTCTCCTGCTCGAGCTGCGTCTGCTGCTCGATCGCCGCGGTGATATCGCGGATGATCTCCTCTTCGGCGACATCCGGACTCAATGGCGCCTCGCGCGCGCCGGCGTCCTCTTCGCCGCCGCCGGACTCCCGCCGGCCTGTCTGCGCCAGCTCGTACTCGCGGCTTTTTGCCCGGTTGACCGCGCCGATATCCGGCAGCCCGACGTCCGGCTTGCCTTTCGAAGGCTTCGCCGCATCCATGACCGGCAGTCTTTTCGTATCGGTTTTCGGGAGCCCCCGCGTATCCGCTTTTGCGAGTCTCACCGTGTCCGCTGTCGGCAGGCGCGAGGTGTCTGCCGCCGGCAGCCTCGCCGTGTTTCCGCTGAGCTTCGGGAGCCGGCCCGTACTGCCGTACAGCTTCGGGAGCCGGCCCGTTTTGACTTTGCTGTCGACCGGCGCCCGCGCCGGGCCGCGCCCGTACGTTTCCTCCGGCGTTTCTACCGGCGCGCCGCGTTCGAACCGTCCGCCCTCGGCCTCCTGAATGATCCGGTCCGTCCTCTGCTGAAGCACCTCGGCCGGGGTCCGCTTGTCGCCCTCGATGTAGGCCGACCCCTTATATTCAGCCAGGATCGACTCGAGCGTGAACGCGTCGTCCGACAGGAAATCCTCCTGGCCGTAATCGCCGGAATAGGCCGATTCGATATCGTCCGCCGCGGTCGGTTCCGCCGGCTCCGGACTCCTTTTTTTGTCGTTACGGGCCAAAGAAATCACCTACTTCCAGTAAAACACCGGATCATCAAAAACCCGCCGTCCTCTGCCGGAGCGACTCGTACAAGATGACGGACGCGGAGACGGATGCGTTTAAGGAACTGATTTTACCAACCATCGGTATGCGTATCATGAAATCGCAGTTTTCGCGGACGAGCCGTCCGAGGCCTTCGCCCTCGGAGCCGACGACGATCGCGGCGGGGCCCGTCAGGTCCGTCTGCCAGAGCGCCCGGTCCGCGTCGCCCGACGCGCCGTATACCCAGACGCCCGCTTCTTTCAGGGTCTGGAGCGCGGAGACGATGTTGGGAACCCGTGCGACCGCCATGTGCTCGACGGCGCCGGCGGACGTTTTGGCGACGACGGCCGTCACGCCGGAGCTCCGCCGTTTCGGGATCACGACGCCGTGCGCGCCGGCGCACTCCGCCGTCCGGATGATCGCGCCCATGTTGTGCGGATCGGAGATCTCGTCGCACACGACGATAAGCGGCTTTTCACGCCGGCTTTCCGCGACGGCCAGAATATCCTCTATTTCGACGTATGACTTGACGGCCGCGAGCGCGATGACGCCCTGGTGCGCGCCCGTCCGGCTCATGGCGTCGAGCTTGCGCCGGTCGGCCTCGGCCACGACGGCGCCCGACGCGCGGGCTAAGGCCGCGATGTGTCCGACGGACGGGTCCTTGTCGCCCCGGACGATAAAGACCTTGTCGATGGCCCGGCCGGCGCGCAGCGCCTCCATGACGGCGTTTTTTCCCTCGATGCGGTCGTCGGCCGCGTCCTCCGGCGCGTCGGGCTCTCTTCCGCCGTACGGATCGTAATGGCGCGCGGGCGGGCGGTGCGGTTTACGCGGCTTGTCGTTCATACGGCCGATACCTCAATGTCCATTAAAATGCAGCTTCTTTGATCTTGTCAACCATATCCAGCATTTCCCAGGGCAGCTTCAGGTCGTCGCGCCCGAAATGCCCGTATGCGGCGACCTGCGTGAAGAGCGGGTTTCTCAGCCCGAGCTTCGCGATGATCTTAGAGGGCCGCAGGTCGAACAGCGCGCGGATGATCTCCTCGATCCGCTCGTCCGGGACGACGCCCGTGCCGCGCGTGTCTGCCAGGACGGATACGGGACTGGCCACGCCGATGGCGTAGGCCAGCTCGATCTGGCACGCTTTCGCGAGCCCCGCCGCGACGATGTTCTTGGCCACGTACCGCGCCATGTACGCCGCGCTCCGGTCGACCTTCGACGGGTCCTTGCCCGAAAACGCGCCGCCGCCGTGGCTGGCGTAGCCGCCGTAAGTGTCGACGATGATCTTGCGCCCGGTGAGGCCCGAGTCGCCGACCGGGCCGCCCGTCACGAAGCGGCCGGTGGGATTGACGTAGATTTTCGTGGCGGAGGTTATGAGCCCCGAGGGTATGACCGGCTTGATGACGCATTCCACGATGCTCTCCCGGATCTCCCCGATGGCGACGTCCGGGTTGTGCTGAGCCGAGACGACGACGGCCGGGCAGCAGACGATATCACCCTTCTCGCCGTATTCGACCGTGACCTGCGTTTTTCCGTCCGGACGCAGAAAGCTGAGCTCGCCGCTCTTGCGGACCTCGGCGAGCCGCCGCGCGAGCGCGTGGGCCATCGAGATGGGCGCCGGCATGTACTCGGGCGTCTCGTCGCAGGCAAAGCCGAACATCATGCCCTGATCGCCCGCGCCCTCCTCGCTCTCGTCGTCGTAGGCGCTGTCGACGCCCATGGCGATATCGGGGCTCTGCTCCTTGATGGACGTCAGAATGGCGCAGCCGTTATAATCAAATCCCAGCTCGGGGTTAACATACCCGATGTTTTTAATGGTCTGGCGCGCGATGCCGGGTATGTCCACATACGTGTTTGTCGTGATCTCGCCCATGATGAGGGCCATGCCCGTCGACACGATCGTCTCGCACGCCACCCTCGCCCTTTTGTCCCCTGCGATGATGCCGTCCAGAACCGCGTCGGATATCTGGTCGCATATTTTGTCCGGGTGCCCTTCCGTCACCGACTCGGAAGTGAATATCCTGTTTGACATGCCTGCTTTTCCTCCTTGAGTATGTTTATATTTCTCATTTTGTATTATTGTTCCCAGCAGCCCGGTCCATTCGTCTGCGCAGTCTCCGAAGTGCGGGAGTAGACCGCCGTGACGGTACAATAAACGTTTTGAGGCATTATACCATATTTCGACACGCACATAAAGCACAACTTCCAAAACCGATGTATTTTCACATAAAGAGCTGCGGCGGCCCGACCAATAGAAAACTGCCGCCCGGTACGAGCGGCAGTGCGCGGCTTATTGGCGCGTCTTATTTTCTCCCGCCGCCTTATTATCTGTCGGCCAGCGGGATATAATCCGTCTTCGGCGTGACTGCTTTGTACGCCGGGCGTATGATGCGGTTGGAGTTGAACACTTCCTCGATCCGGTGCGCGCACCAGCCGACCATCCGGGCGATGGCGAACAGCGGCGTGTACAGCTCCTGGGGGATGCCGAGCAGCTTGTAAACAAGGCCGGAATACATGTCCATGTTCGCGCACATCGACTTTTCCACCTGGCGTTCGGCGGCGATGGCCTCGGGCGCGAGGCGCTCGACCGCCTCGAACAGCTCGAACTCCGCGAGCATGTCCTTCTTGTCGGCGAGCTTTCCGGCCATCTGCTTGAGCAGGACGGCGCGCGGGTCGCTCAGGGTGTACACGGCGTGGCCGATGCCGAAGATCAGGCCCTCGCCGCCGGCCGTCTCCTTTCGGAGTATTTTGCGCAGATAGGTAAGGAGCTCCGCGTCATCGTTCCAGTTCGACACGTCCCGTTCGATGTACCCGAACATCTCCATGACCTTCTTGTTCGCCCCTCCGTGCCGGTGTCCCTTGAGCGAGCCGATGGCGGCCGCGATCGACGAGTAGATGTCCGTGCCGGTCGACGAGAGGACCCGGCAGGTGAAGGCCGAGTTGTTGCCGCCGCCGTGCTCGGCGTGCAGGACAAGGCTGAGATCGAGAAGCTGGGCCTCTTCCAGCGTAAAGCTGTTGTCGTGCCGGGCTGAATAGAGAAAGTTCTCGGCTGTCGACAGGTCGTCCTTCGGATAGTGGATATAGAGGCTCTCGTTGTCGAAATAATGCTTTTTCGCCGCAAATGCGTTGGCCACGACGACCGGGCAGCGGGCGATCAGGTGAAGCGCCTGGTCGAGCTCCTTGTGAATGTTCCCGGCCTCCGGCTCGGGATCGGGATCGTACGAGTACAGCGCCAGCACGCCGCGGGCCAGCTTGTTCATGATGTCCTTGCTCGGCGCGGCGAGGATCATGTCCTCCGTAAAGCCGTCCGGCAGGGAGCGGTACTCGGCGAGGATCTCCTTGAAATCGTCGAGCGTCTGCCTGTCGGGCAGATTCCCGAAGAGCAGCAGATACGCCGTCTCCTCGAAGCCGAACCGGTGCTCCTGCATAAAGCCCGACACCAGGTCATTGACGTCGATCCCCCGGTAGATGAGCTGTCCGGGCATCGGCATCTTTTCCCCGTCCTGGACAAAGTAGCCCCTGACGTTGCCGATCCGCGTCAGGCCGGCCATGACGCCCGTGCCGTCGGCGTTCCGGAGACCCCTCTTGACGTCGATATCGGCGTAGCTGGCCTTGTCGATCACAATGCTCCGCTCGATTTGGGCGGTGCACCTGTCCAAAAATTCGTTTACCTTTTCAGATCTTCCGGCCGACATTTGTCACTCCCCATTTCCCTGTAAATGAATTTATCCCCATCGGCGCTATCTTTCCCACGCAGGCCGAACCTTATCATCGAGTCAGAACCGCCTTGATTTAGCGATGTTTTTATAAGGAGTATAATACAGCTGCTTCTGGTCAATGTCAATAAAAATGAAAGATTTTTTATCTCAAGTTGCATAACTGCTGTTGGCCGCCGTCTTCCCGACAGGGAATGACGCCGGTTTTTTTCATTTTTCACAGCCCGGACGGTATAAATACCAAATTTCGGTAAATCATAAAATTGGACCGGTCTGAGGCCAGCGGGCCGCAGGCCGCGATATTCAAACGGGAGGTATTTTTGATGAAACCAAAAAGCAAAACGGCGGCGCGCCTCGTCGCGGCCATCATGTTCGTGGCTTTGTCGGCAGGCCTTCTGGTCGCCGGCATCCCGGCTTTGGCCGAAAGCCCCGAGATCGTGCCCGTCATCGCGCAAAACGCGAGTCCCATCGCCAAGAATCTTGAGTACGCGACGTTTCGGGGGATCGGGATCTCCGGGCAGCTGACCGCCACGGATCCGGAGGGAGACGCGCTCACCTATGAGGTCACGGTTGCGCCCAAGAAGGGCGCCGTGGAGGTCAAGTCCGACGGCAGCTTCTTTTACACGCCGAAGGACGGCAAAAGAGGGACGGACACCTTCAAGTACGAGGCTGTCGACTCGTACGGCAACCGCTCGGAGACGGCGACCGTGACGATCGACATCCAAAAGCAGTCGACCAAAATAACATATTCCGATATGGCGGGCAGCGGCTCGCACTATTCCGCGCTTGTTTTGGCCGAAGAAGGCGTCTTCCTTGGTGAGAAGCTCGGCAGCGAATACTTCTTCCGTCCGGACACGCCCGTGACGCGCGGCGAATTTCTGGCCATGTGCCTCGGAATCACCGATGCCGATATGCTCGAGGGTATCACGCGGACCGGTTTTTACGACGACGCGACGATTCCCATGTGGGTCAAGCCCTACGTGTCGACGGGCCTGATGGCCGGCGTCATCAGCGGCTACCGCGACCAGGACGGCCGGCTTGTCTTCTCGCCGGCGGAGCCCATCACCTTCTCGGAGGCGGCCGTAATCCTCAATAACGTGCTGGAGCTGTCGGACGTCGTATGCGTCATGTCCGCCGGCGACGATGCGGCGCCCGTCTGGGCGTGCCAGGCCGAGGCCAACCTGACCGCCTGCAACGTCATGCCGGGACTCGGGCTCGCGTCCTACTATGAGACCGTCACGCGCGCCGAGGCGGCCGACATGCTCGCCGCTTCCCTGGCGCTTCTCAGCACGCGCGACAAAGGGGTTTCTCTTCTGAGCTGGGCAAATCCGTAATCGACGCGCAGCCGGCGCATTTCGACCCTTTCCGGCATATCCCTTTACAGTTTCGCCCTGAAATAGTAAAATAGCCGGAGAAATATGTAAAGGGAGATCATAAGCTATGAACGCATCCATGACACGCGACGAGGCGCTGGCGCTTCTTCGCCGGTACAACAAGCAGCCGTTTCACATCCTGCACGCCCTGACGCTCGAGCGCGTGATGGGCTGGTTTGCCGACGCGCTCGGCTTCGGGGCGGACAAGGCGTACTGGTCGCTCGTCGGACTCCTGCACGACATCGACTACGAGCTCTACCCCGAGGCGCACTGTCAAAAAGCGCCGGAGCTCCTGCGGGAAGCCGGCGTCGGGGAGGATATGATCCGTTCGGTCGTCAGCCACGGCTGGGGTATCTGCGCGGACGTGAGGCCTGAGCACGAGATGGAAAAGGTCCTGTTCGCCGCCGACGAGCTGACCGGCCTCATCGGGGCCGCCGTCCGAATGCGCCCGTCGAAGAGCGCTTCGGACCTCGAGGTATCGAGCCTTCGCAAGAAGTTCAAGGACAAGGGCTTCGCCGCCGGCTGCTCGCGCGAGTATATTATGCGCGGCGCGGAGCTTTTGGGCTGGGATCTGGACAAGCTGTTCGACCTCACGATCCAGGCCATGCGCGCCTGCGAGGACGACGTCGCCGGCGAGATGTCGGCGCTCGGACTGGCGTGAACAGCTGTAGCGACCAAATAATAAGCGTGCGGCGGGATGGTGACATCCCGCCGCTTGTTTTTATTGACCTTGTTATGCGGCTCATATCTGCCGATACAGCTCCTGGCACGGGTAGCCGAACACGGTCAGGAGCCGGCCGGGCGCAAAACCCAGACGGCTGTAAAACGCGCGCGCGGCCTGACCCTGCGCGTCGCCCTCGCGGTAGGTTATAACCGAGACGCAGGCCCCCTCGGGAAGCTGGGCGGCCATGAAATCCAAAAGCGCCTTTGCCGCGCCCAGGCGGCGGCTGTCGGGATGCACGGCCAGAAACTCGATCTCCCCTTTTTCCCGGGAAAACAGCAGCGCGCCGACGACCGTCCCGTCCGCCCGGGCGGCGACGGCTTCCCTCGCGCCGATCTTTTTTAACAGTATATCTTTGTAGTCTGCAATGACGAGCCCCGGAAAGCTGTCCTGAACGGCCTCCACCAGGCGCATCCAGCCTGTGAAGTCCGCGCTGCCGGCATATCCGATGTCCATGCGCACGCCTCCAAACGAAATAGTATGCAGCGCCTTTTACCTCGAGACGCGTCTTCCGTCAAGCCGCCGGCGGGCGCATCTCGTCGAGTACGTCGCGCCACCAAATTCGAAGCGCATAGCACGCGCGATGCGGCAATTTCCATGTCCGGGTCGTCCCGTCCTCCTCCTTGAGCTCAAGCGCGAGCTTGTATTCCGTTTCTCCGCGGAAAAGGCTCCACTGCTTATGACGGTAAAAAAGCAGCCTGTACGTATCGGCCTCATTCGTACTGATTTCGAAACACTGATAAACGGGATATGACCCGCCATACGTCGGCTTGGAATCATCCGAAAAAAACGGTCTCCGCCACGCGCCGCCGATCAGCTCCAGCAAAAAATCGCGTTCTTCGTCCGGCACGGGATACGGACCGCCGTCATCCTGACAAAACGACGCGTCAACGGGCGTATACGTGATCGACGCGACGTCCCCCGGATCGATCCGTGCGGGCATAATAAATGGGAGGCCGGCGACAAAGAGCAAAAGGAACAGTATGAACAGCACCGATAAAACAGCGATCCAGAGTTTCTTCCATGCGCTCAATCGTATCACCTCATACAGCATTGTATCACGCGCGCGGAAAAAATAGGTTTGAAAAACGCCGCTTCGTTTCCCGGAGCGGCGCGTTCTTCATCTTGTCTGGCCGCTGCCGTAGATCACGTATTTCATGCTCGTGAGCTGCTCGAGGCCCATCGGGCCGCGCGCGTGCATCTTCTGCGTCGAAATGCCGATTTCGGCCCCGAGGCCGAACTCTCCCCCGTCCGTGAAGCGCGTCGAGGCGTTGACGTACACGGCGGCGGCGTCCACCTCGTCGAGAAAGCGCTGCGAGGCCGCATAGTCGCTCGTCACGATGGCTTCGGAGTGCTTCGTGCCGTACTTGTTGACGTGCGCGATCGCCTCGTCGAGGCCGTCCACGACCTTGACGGCCAGGATATAGTCGCCGTACTCCGTCCGGTAGTCCTCGTCGGTCGCCGGCGCGACGCCGTCGCCGAGGATCGCGACCGTCTCGGGACAGCCGCGCAGCAGCGTGTTTTTCCGGTCCAGCAGAGCCTTGGCCATGGGCAGAAATTCCTTCGCGATCCTCCGGTCCACCAGCAGGGTCTCGGCGGCGTTGCAGACCGAGGGCCGGGAGGTCTTGGCGTTGAAGATGATCTCCGCGCCCATGCTGAGGTCGGCTGTGGACTCGACGTAGACGTGGCAGTTGCCGACGCCCGTCTCCACAACGGGCACCTTGGCGTTCTGGACGACGTGCCGTATGAGCCCCGCGCCGCCCCTGGGGATCACGAGGTCCACAAAGTCGGTCAGCTGCAGGAGCTCCGTGACGCTCTCCCGCGCCGTGTCCTGCACGAGCGCGACGGCGTCCTCCGGCAGTCCGGACGACCTTATGGCATCGCGCATGATGTCCGTCAGGGCGTTGTTGGAATGAAACGCCTCCTTGCCGCCGCGCAGGATGACCGCGTTGCCCGCCTTCAGGCAGAGCACGGCCGCGTCGACCGTGACGTTCGGGCGCGACTCGTAGATGATCGCGATGACGCCGAGCGGCACCTTTTTGCGGCCGATGACAAGCCCGTTCGGGCGTGTGCTCATCCTGTCGAATACTCCGATGGGGTCGGGCAGCGCGACGACCTCCCGCACGCTCGCGGCGATGCCGTCGACGCGCTTTTCGTCGAGCAGCAGCCGGTCCATGAGCGCCGGGCGCATATCGTTTGATCGTGCGTTTGCCATGTCGGCGGCGTTTGCGTCGAGAATGTCCTGTTTCCGGTCGATGAGCGCGCGCGCGATGGCCTCGAGCGCCTCGTTTTTGGCGTTCGTGCCGGCTGTCATGAGCTTCATGGCGGCGGCCTTCGCGGCCGCGCCCTGCTTTTCGAGTGCCGTCATGACGTTTCTCCTTTCCGTCTCCGGGTGAAATCGCCTATCTGCTTTTAAACAGCGTGCCGACGCAGCCGCCTTCGAGGAGCGTGTAAAGCCCCTCGGGCTTCGAGCCGTTCGTGATGACCGTATCAATGCCGGACTCGCCGGCCAGCCGCGCCGCGGCGACCTTCGTCGCCATCCCGCCGGTGCCGAACTCGCTGCCCGCGCCGCCGGCGCAGGCGTCGGCCTCGCCGCTTGACGCTTCGACGACCTGGATGAGCCGGGCGTTGCCGTTTAACCTCGGGTCGCCGTCGTACAGCCCGTCGATGTCGGAGAGGATGACGAGCAGGTCGGCGTCCGTCAGGACGGCGACGACGGCGGAAAGCATGTCGTTGTCGCCGAAGATCTTGTGCTCCGATTCGATCTCCTCGATGCAGACCGAGTCGTTCTCGTTGACGACCGGAATGACGCCGAGCTCCAGCAGCGACAGGAACGTGCCCAAAAGGTTCTGCTTGACGGTCGGCCTGTCGACGTCGTCCTTCGTCAGGAGGATCTGCCCGACGGTCGCGCCGTATTCCTCGAAATACTTGCCATAGATGTGCATCAGCTCGCTCTGTCCGACGGCCGCGACCGCCTGCTTGACGCGCAGGTCGGTCGGCCGCTCGGGGAGATTGAGCTTCCCGCAGCCCGCGCCGATGGCCCCGGACGAGACGAGGATGACCTCGTGCCCCGCGTTCCGGATGTCGGCAAGCGTCCGGGCCAGCCGTTCGATGTTCCGGAAATTGAGGCCCCGCCCGCCATGGCAGAGCGTGGACGTGCCGACTTTGACGACGATGCGTTTTTTGCCGTTCATAAGGGCGCAGCCTTCCTTCTCTTTCGTGTGGCAGTCAATAATCGCTTATTTTGTCTTTCGAATCAACAGCACGGTAAGCTGTGGCGCTGTGACTGAGTCTTATATATCGCCCG
>CAYMLM010000019.1:0-3913 GCA_964391385.1 uncultured Papillibacter sp. | reverse complement strand
CCCTTTGCCGCCCGCCGGCGGCGGGCGGCATGAAAGGTGTAAGCCCTGGCAGAATACTAGTCGAAAATCGCGGTCGCGAAATAGTCCTCGGGCGTCTCGGCGCGCCGGATGAGCTCGACGCTCCCGTCCTCTTTCAGGAGCAGCTCGGCGGAGCGCAGCTTGCCGTTGTAGTTGTAGCCCATCGCGCGCCCGTGCGCGCCCGTGTCGTGGAGCACGAGGAAATCCCCGACGTCGATTTTGGGCAGCGCGCGGTCGACGGCGAATTTGTCGTTGTTCTCGCACAGCGAGCCCGTGATGTCGTAGACGCGGTCGCGCGGCCTGTTCTCCTTGCCCATGACCGTTATATGGTGATACGCGCCGTACATCGCCGGACGCATCAGGTCGCACGCGGAGGCGTCCACCCCGATGTACTCCTTGTAGATGTGCTTTTCATGAATGGCGCGCGTCACGAGACAGCCGTAGGGCGCGAGCATGAAACGGCCGAGCTCGGTGAAGACGGCGATATCGTCCATCCCGGCCGGTCCCAGGACGGTCTCGTACGCCTTCCGGACGCCCTCGCCGATAAGCATGATGTCGTTTTTCGGCTGGTCGGGCATATACGGCACGCCGATCCCGCCGGAGAGGTTTATGAACGTGATGTTCGCGCCCGTCTCGCGCCGCAGGTCGACGGCCAGCTCGAACAGCTGCGAGGCCAGCTGCGGGTAGTACTCGTTCGTGAGGGTGTTGCTGGCCAGAAACGCGTGGATGCCGAATTCCTCCGCGCCCAGCTCCATGAGCCGCCGGAAAGCCAGGAGCATCTGCCCCTTCGTCATCCCGTACTTGGCGTCGTTCGGATTGTCCATGATCTGGTTTGACACGGCGAAATAGCCGCCCGGATTGTACCGGCAGCAGATCTTTTTCGGGATGCCGGCCACCCTGTTCAGAAATTCGACGTGCGTCAGATCGTCCAGGTTGATGAGCGCGCCGAGTTCCCGCGCCTTTTTGTATTCCTCCGGCGGCGTGACGTTGGAGGAGAACATGATTTCATCCCCGGCAAACCCGCATCTTTCGCTGAGCATCAGTTCCGTTAATGACGCGCAGTCCGTCCCGCAGCCTTCTTCTTTAAGTATCTTCAATATGGCCGGCGTGGGCGTGGCTTTGACGGCAAAATACTCCTTGAAGCCCGGATTCCACGAAAACGCCTTGAAAACCTGCCGCGCGTTTTCCCGTATGCCCCGCTCGTCGTACAGGTGGTACGGCGTCGGCCAGCGTTCCGAAATCTTTTCCAGCTGCTCAAGCGTCACAAACGTGTTCTTCATATTATATCCCCTGCAATTTATACAATGTGTTTTAATATTGTACTTTATTTATACATAATTATCAAGAATAAGTGTACAAAATTATCGGATATTTCAAAATATTGCGGCGGGCGGTGTAAAACTCAATGAAGTTATATGTTTATGCCCGGCGGCCGTTTTCAGACGGTACGCCGGGCTCACAGGTTCCTCAGACAGGGCCTGCGCGGCGGCTTTACGGGGCCGCGACGCTTACGCCCTTTCGTTTTTGCAGGTAATACAGCGGCACGAGCGCGACGACGATGACGCCGCCGCAGGCGATGAAGGCCGCGCCCGGGCCCCAGCCTTCGGCGACCGCGCCGGCAAAGAGGTTGCCGAGCGGCGCCGAGCCCGACATGACGAGCGAATAGACGCTCATCGCGCGGCCGCGGTATTCGTTCGTCGAATTGAGCTGAATCGTCGTATTGACGCTCGCCATAAAGATCATGTACAAAAAGCTCATGACCGCGATGGCCGCCGCCGCCAGGGCGTAGATATTCGTGAAGCCGACGGCGGCAACGAGGACGCCGACGATCAGCGGAAAAACGAACACGAAGGCGTTTTTGACGCCGCCCTTGCTGACAACCGCCATCGTCAGCGCGCCCGCGAGCGCGCCGACGCCGCCCATCGACATCAGAAAACCATAGCCGGTCTCGGCCTGTCCGAGCACCTTCTCGGAAAAGACGGGGATCAGGACGTTCAGGTTCATCGCGAAGGTCGCGGCGATGAACAGGAACAAAATCGGCATGAGCAGGACCGGCTTTCCGAAGATGAACTTCAGCCCGTCGCCGATATTGCGGAAGATGTTGTCGATTCGGATTTCCTTTTTCTCAACCGCCATCGGTTTGATGAAAACGAGGCTGACGAGCATCGCGGCAAAGCTGGCGGCGTTGATGAAAAAGCAGGCCGAGATGTTCCAGCCGGCCATGATGACGCCGGCAAGGGCCGGCCCGAGTATCCGCGCGAGATTGAACTGCGCGCTGTTGAGCGCGATGCCGTTCGTCAGATCCTCCCTGCCCACGAGCTCGATGACGAAAGCCTGCCGGGCCGTCGCGTCGAACGTGTTGACAAAGCCCGTGAGCGTCGACGACACGAGCAGATGCCAGTACGCGATGCGTCCCGTCGCGACCAGGACGGCGACCGCCAGCGTGATGACTAACGACGATATCTGCGTGATGTACAGGATGCTTTTCTTGTTGAACCGGTCGATCAGAACGCCGGCGAACAGCGAAAACAGCAGGACCGGCGTGAACTGGAGCGCGCCGACGAGGCTGAGAAGAAACGCGGAATCCGTCAGCTTGTAGGCCAGCCACGGCTGCGCCGCGTTCTGCATCCAGGTGCCCGTCGTCGAGACCGCCATGCCGAACCAGTACCAGCGGAAGCTTTTGTGCCGGAGCGCCGCGAAGGGGTTCGAAACCGAGGCGGCGCCGTCTTTGATTTTCAAGCGGCATAACCTTCTGTCTTTGAAAAATCGTATATTGCTTACCAGTATACAGCAAAACACAGCATTTTCAACGTACGATATGACATAAATAAACGGACGCTTTCGGCGTTTTGGAAAACGCCCTGTCCGGCCAGCATTATATATAGCATTGGACTCACATATATGTTATAATCTGGATTATTCTACGTACGGCTGGAGGTATGCGCATGGACAACATCATCGACGTCAGGGGACTCACGAAATCCTACGGCAGCGTGCGCGCCGTCAAGGGCATCGATTTCTATGTCGAAACCGGAAAAATCTTCGCGTTTCTGGGCCCGAACGGCGCGGGAAAGTCGACGACCATCGACATCATCTGCACCTTTTTGAAGCCGGACGCCGGCAGCGTCACGGTGGACGGGCATGTCCTGGGCTCGGAGGACACGGCCATCCGGGCCGTGATCGGGGCCGTTTTTCAGGACAGCCTGCTGGACAACCTGCTCACGGTGGAGGAAAACCTGAAGACGCGCGGCAGCTTTTACGGCCTGAAGGGAAAACGGCTCGACGACGCCGTCCGGCGCGCGGCGAAGGTGACCGGCGTCACGGAGCTTTTAAAGCGGCCGTACGGGAAGCTCTCCGGCGGGCAGCGCCGGCGCAGCGACATCTCAAGGGCGCTCGTCAACACGCCGAAGATCCTCTTCCTCGACGAACCGACGACGGGGCTCGATCCCCAGACGCGCAAGGCCGTCTGGGAGACGATCCAGTCGATGCAGCGGGAGACCGGCATGACGGTCTTTCTCACGACGCACTACATGGAGGAGGCCGCCGGCGCGGACTTCGTCATCGTCATCGACGACGGCGAGATCGTTGCAAAGGGGACGCCGGCCGAGCTGAAGGAGAAATATACGACGGACAGGCTCTCCCTCGTGTCAAGGGACGCGGAGGCGCTCCGCGCGGCGCTTGACGCCGAGCGCGTGGAGTACCGTTCGGCCGCCGACCAGGTCGTCATCTCCGTTGCGTCGACACTCGACGCGCTTCCGATCATCGAGCGGTTTAAGGACAAAATCACGGGCTTTGAGGTCACGAAGGGCACGATGGACGACGCCTTCATCGCCGTCACGGGAAAGGAGATCCGGGAATGAGCGCTTTTACGGTACGCAATCTGAAGGTTTTCTTC